>NZ_JBHYUU010000061.1:0-39435 GCF_042749955.1 Kitasatospora sp. NPDC059462
CCCGGCCCCCCCCCGCCCCCCCCCCGGGGGGCCCCACGGTTTTTTAACCCCCCCCCACCACCCCGGGGTGGCCCGGGGGGGCCCGGCCCCCCCCGCCCCCCCGGCCGGGCTGCTTTCCGACCCTTCCCCTAACCATTACTGATATGTTTAATGGTTAGCATGAGCGAGCTGACGATCCCGCACGTCCACCACCGCCACGTCGACGTCGACGGCCTGCGCGTCTTCTACCGGGAGACCGGCCCGGCCGACGCCCCCGTGCTCCTGCTGCTGCACGGCTTCCCGTCCGCCTCCCACCAGTTCCGGCGGCTCTTCGACGCGCTCGGCACCCGCCACCGGCTGATCGCCCCCGACTACCCGGGCTTCGGCCACAGCGACAGCCCCGCGCCCGACGCCTTCGCGTACCGCTTCGACACCCTGGCCGACGTCGTCGAGGGCTTCTGCCGGGCCCTGGGCCTCGACCGCTTCGCCCTCTACGTCTTCGACTTCGGCGCCCCCGTCGGCCTGCGGCTCGCCACCCGCCACCCCGAATGGATCACCGGCCTGGTCGTCCAGAACGGCAACGCCTACGAGGAGGGACTCTCCGAGCAGGCCCGCGCGTTCATAGCCAACCGTTTCGGCGTCGAGGGCGCCGCCGAACGCGCCCGCGCCATCCTCACCCTGGAGATCACCCGCTCCCAGTACGAGGGCGGCACCGGCGACCCCACCCTCGTCGCCCCCGACGGCTGGACCCTCGACCAGCACCACCTCGACCTGCCCGGACGCAAGGACGTCCAGGTCGAACTCGCCCTCGACTACCACCACAACGTCGAGCTCTACCCCGTCTGGCAGGAGTGGCTGCGCACCCACCGCCCGCCCGCGCTCGTCGTCTGGGGCCGCAACGACCCGTTCTTCACCGAACCCGGCGCCCGCGCCTACCTGCGCGACCTGCCCGACGCCGACCTGCACGTGTTCGACACCGGGCACTTCGCCCTGGAGGAGAAGCTGCCCGAAATCGCCCCGCTGATCGACGACTTCCTCACCCGGATCGGGAAGTAGCGCGCCCCCCGCGGGCGTTCAGTCCCGGCGCAGCAGCAGCGTGACGAAACCGAGCGTCCCCCGGTAGCCGTGCAGCCACTGGGCGCGGTGCAGCTCCGCCGCCGCCCGGACGGCCGCGGCGTCCGGGTGCTCCGGGTGGTCCAGCGCCCACTCGGCCGCCGTGCCCGTCCAGGAGAACTCGTAGTCGTCCCACTCCTGCCGGCTGCTCACATGGCCGTACACCGGCGTCCAGCCGTCGGCCGTCACCCGGTCCACGGTGGTGGCCAGGTCCGCGTAGTCCTCGCGCGCGGCGCCGAGCGCGGCCGGCGCCGCCGCCGACGGCTCGCGCTCCCAGAACCCCTCGCCCACCAGCACCCGGCCGCCCGGCGCCAGGAACTCCCGGGCCGCGGCCAGCGCCGGCAGCAGACCGCCGAAGACGTGCGTCGCGCCGACGTTCAGGACCAGCTCGAAGGGCCGGCGGTCGGTGAATTCCCGGGCGTCCAGGTGGTGCAGCCCCAGCCGCCGCTGCACCCCCAGCGCCTCGGCCGACTCCCGGGCCAGGGTCAGCGCCGCAGCGTCCACGTCCACCCCGACCGCCCGCCAGTGCGGGCGCGCGCCCAGCGCCCGCAGCAGCCAGGCCGCCCGCCCGCAGCCGAGGTCCAGCGCCCGCCCCTGCTCGTCCGGCGCGAGCGCCCGTTCCAGCAGCGCCGCCACCGACGCGTCGCAGAGCGGCGCGGCGATCGGATGACGCGCGTGCGCGAGCCGGGAGATCATCCGACGGTCCATCCGGCCAGTGTGACCCACCCGGCTTCAGTACGTCCGGCCTTTCCAGGACGCGCCCCGGCCCCGCCAGTGCTGCACCGCCGAGTCGACCGTCATCAGCAGGTAGAGCGAGGCCGTGAACGGCAGCAGCAGCGCGGCCGGCGCCGGCCGCCCGTAGTAGCGCAGCATCGGCACGAACGTCCCCGCCATCAGCGCCCACGCCGCCGCGCCCGCCACCGCCACCGGCCACGCGCCCCCCACCAGCCCGGCCACCGCCGCCACCGGCGGCACCAGGTACACCAGCGCCAGCCCCAGCACCGTCCCCAGCAGCAGCACCGGTGAGTGCCGCAGCTGGGCGTACGCGCTGCGCGACACCATCCGCCACAGCTGCGCCAGGCGCGGATAGGGGCGCACGCTGTCCACCTGCTCCGCCAGCCCCAGCCAGGTCCGGCCCCCGGCCGCCTTCACCGCCCGGGCCAGCGACACGTCGTCGATCACCGCGCCCCGGATCGACGCCACCCCGCCCGCCCGCTCCAGGGCCTCGCGCCGCACCAGCGAGCAGCCGCCCGCCGCCGCGGCCGTCCGTGACCCGGGCCGGTTGCTCCACCGGAACGGGTACAGCTGGGCGAAGAAGTACACGAAGGCCGGCACGATCAGCCGCTCCCACCCGGTCTCCACCCGCAGCCGGGCCATCTGCGACACCAGGTCCAGCCGGCCGCTCTCCGCCGCCGCCACCAGCTCGGCCAGCGAGTCCGGCCCGTGCGCGATGTCCGCGTCGGTCAGCAGGAGGTACTCCGCGTCCGGCCCGGCCAGCTCCACCCCGTGCCGCAGCGCCCACAGCTTGCCGGTCCAGCCCGGCGGCAGCGGGGGAGGGGTGGTGACCGTCAGCTCCAGGCCCCCCGGGGCGGCGAGCGAGCGCGCCAGCGCGCCCGTCCCGTCCGAGCTGTGGTCGTCCACCAGCACCACCCGGGCCCGCCCCGGGTACTTCTGCGCCAGCAGGCCCGGCAGCGACAGCGGCAGCACCCCGGCCTCGTCCCGGGCCGGCACCACCACCGCCACCTGCGGCCAGCGCACCGGCGGCCGGCGCGGCGGCAGCCGCACGTCGGTGCGCCAGAACAACCCGTGGCAGCCCGCCAGCCAGAGCCAGACCAGCAGGGAGAACGCGGCGATCCACAGCAGGACGGTCACCCGGGCAGTCTGCCGCACCCGGGCCCGACGGGGGGCATCGACTAAAGTCTTGACCCGTGAAGATCGCACTGATGGACTCGGGAATCGGCTTGCTGGCCGCCGCCGCCGCACTCCGGGCGCTGCGTCCGGACGTCGATCTGGTGCTCTCCTCCAACCCCGCCTCGATGCCCTGGGGGCCCCGGACGCCCGAGGCGATCACCGAACTCGCCCTCGGCTGCGCCCGGGCCGCCGCCGAGTACCGGCCGGACGCGCTGATCGTCGCCTGCAACACCGCCTCGGTGCACGCGCTCGCCGCCCTGCGGGCCGAACTGGAGCCCGCGCTGCCGGTCATCGGCACCGTCCCGGCGATCAAGCCGGCCGCCGCCCTCGGCGGCCCGGTCGCCATCTGGGCCACCCCCGCCACCACCGGCAGCGCCTACCAGCGCGGGCTGATCCGCGACTTCGCCGGGACGGCCGCGGTCACCGAGGTCGCCTGCCCCGGGCTCGCCGACGCCGTCGAGCACGGCGACGAGGCGGCCATCGACGCTGCCGTCGCCGACGCGGCCGCCCGCACCCCGGCCGGCACGGCGGCGGTCGTGCTCGGCTGCACCCACTACGAACTGGTCGCCGACCGCATCCGCGCCGCCGTCGCCCCGGCCGCGCTGCCCTCGCTGACCCTGCACGGCTCCGCCGACCCGGTCGCCGCCCAGGCCCTGCGCCGCGTCCTCGACCCCACCCGCGAGGGCACCGCCACCCTCACCGTCCTCCACGCCGGCACCCCCACCACCCTCCCTCCCGCCGCCCTCGCCTACCCCCAGACCCTGTCCCTCACCGCCCCGGCGTCCTGACCCCTGACCCTGACCCTGGCGCGGTTCGGCAACGGCCTGGGCCGCAGGACCCGGCACCCCGAGCTCGCGCAGACGCTCGTGGTGCTCCGGCGTCCGGGTGCGGTCAGGGGCATGGTTTGCCCGCGAGGCTCGGTTTCCTGGGGGCCGCGGGTCGTGGCGGTGGCCAGTTCGTGGTACCCGGGTGCGGTCAGGGGCATGGTTTGTCCGCGAGGCTCGGTGTCCTGAGCTGCCGCGGATCGAGGCGGTGCCCAGTTCGGGGCGCTTGGGCGTCCGGGTGAGGTCGGGGGTGCGATGGGCTGTCCGCGAAGCCTGGTTTCCCGAGTGGCCGCGGATTGAGGCGGAGGCGAGTTCGTGGCGCTTCGGCGTCCGGGCGCGGTCGGTCAGCGGGGCTGACGGTCTGCCCGTGAGGCTTGGGCTCGCAGAGGCCGGGCCTTTTGCCCTGGGCAGCTCCGGCCCGGCGCGGCGGCGCCGACCTTCGCCGCGCGGCCCTCACCGCCCCGTGTCCTGGCGCAGACGGCGGTGGCGGCCTCCGCCCGGCCTGCCCATCCCCGGACCCGGGCCCGTTGCGCCCCCTGCGAATGGCGGCGGATTCGTCCGCCGCTCTGCCCCGCAGGCCGTTGGTGGCGAGTCCGGGCTTCTGGGCGTGGCGGCGGGCGTGATCGCTGTCCTGCTCGGCGCCGGCCGGTGTCCGTGCGAGTCGTGGGCGCGGTGAGGCGTGGATGTGGTGGAGCTGTTCGGCGCTGTGGCGGGGGTGTGGTTTTTGATCGCTGTTCCGCCTCGGCGTCGGGCAGGGTCTGTGCGGGGCGTGGGCGTGGGGCCGGGCGTGGAGGGCGGCGGAGTCGTCCGCCGCCTTGCCCCGTCGGCCGTTGGCGGCGCGCGCCCGGGTTCCGGGTGTGTGAGCGGGCGTCGGTCGCGCTGGGGATCTCCGTTATCCGGGCCCGGCAGTCGGGGGCGGGTGCGGCGACTGCCCCGGCGCCGGGCCGGGACCCGGGCGGGGCGCTGCGTGGAGCTGACTGCGGACGACGGTCCGCCGTTCCGGCTCGGTGGTGGCCGAAGGTCGCCCGGGCGACGGGCTCGGCGGGGTGCCCGGGGGCCTGCCGGTTGGCGCCGCTCGGGGCTCGCGGGTGAGGGGGCCGGAGCGTGTGGCGGGGTGGTGTGCGCAGGAAGCCGGTGGGGCGACTTCCTGCGCGGGGGAGGGTCAGGCGGCGCGGCCGCGCCAGCGGCGGTAGGCGGGTTCGAGGCCGGAGAGGATGGTGTCGAAGCACCGGCTGCTGGTCGTGGAGTCCACCTGGAGCCGGCTGATCTGGAGGGGGTGGGAGGGCAGCCGGGGGCCGAGGCGGTGGTCGGAGAGGAAGCCGAGCCGGTAGCCCAGCTCCTGAAGGACGGTTTCGGCCCGGACGTCGTGGCCGCCGTCCGGGTAGGCGAACGCGATCGGGGGCTCGCCGAGCCAGCGGGTGAGGGCTTCGTGGGCGCCGGTGATCTCGGCCCGGACGGTGGCGTCGTCGCAGCGGCCCAGGCACGGGTGCCCCTGGGTGTGGTTGCCGATGGCGACGCCGCCCTCGCGGAGCGCGAGCAGGTCGGCGGGGGTGAGCTGTTCCTGGCCGGGCGGGCGCCGGTCGGCGCTGACCCGCAGTTCCTGGAGGCTGCGCCGGCGGTCCGGGTCGGGCATCGCCTTGAGCCGGCGGAGCAGCTGGGAGGGGTGGCCGCAGTCGAGCGAGCGGGCGCGGCCGCCGTGCCGGGCGAGGAAGTCGGCCTCGTGCCACCAGAACGGCTTCTCGGTGCCGATCAGCTCGGAGATGACGAAGGCGGCGGCGGGGATGCCGCGTTCGATCAGCGCGGGCAGCGCATGGGTGAGCACGCTGCGGTCGGCGTCGTCGAAGGTCACCAGCACGCTGCGGGCGGGCAGCGGGCGCCGTTCGGCGACGGCCTGCTGCACGGCGGCCAGCGAGACGGGGGTCGCGAGTCTTCGCAGCCGGTCCAGCTGGGCGCCGAAGGAGCGCGGGTCGGTGACCCCGTGGTAGGCGAGCACGGCGAGGCGCTGCGCCGCCCGGGCGCGGAAGAGCGGCTGGACGGGGGCGAACCGCAGCCACTCGCCGCGCGCGTCGGCGCGGTGGCCGGCGCGGCGGTCGGCCCGCTCGGGCTCGGCCGGCCGGCGGACCGGCCGGGGGCAGGTCAGGGGGACGGCGGAGCGCAGCGCGCGGCCGCCGGCCGGGTGCACGCCGGGCGGGAGTACGGCGGGCTGGAGGCCGGTCGGCGGGGTGACGGCCGGCGGGGTGACGACCGGCTGCCCGTCGGTCGTCACGGTGCCCGGCCCGGGCGGTCCGGCCGGGCGGGGCGGCACGGGCGGGGCGGCGGTGGTCGGTGGCGGCCGCAGGTCCGACAGGGCGGTCACCACGGCCCTGGTCCGGGCCGTGGGGCTGGAGGTCGATGTCGTGGAATGGGACTGCGGCACGGTTCCCCCTCGGTCGCCGATGCGGCGTGGCGGTACCGCCGGAGGACGGAGCCCGGCCTCCGACTCCAGGGCACGGCGGCTCCGCCCCCTGGGTATGTCCGGTCCACGGCGGGGACTCCCAACCCGCACCGCGGACGGCTCCTGGATCGCTCAATGTAATGGAGACAGCTACGCCCCGTTGATGGTTGTACGGGACCGGCAAGGTTTTTTCGCAGATCGGGAACAATTCCGGGACGAGCCCGGAACGGCTTCGGGACGGCATGGCGACACCTTTCCGAACATCCGCCGACGCCCGTCGGCGGCCTTCACCGAGGGTGTCCGCCCGATCGCGTCCCGCATGCTGCCGGGGCGGCGGCTCCGGGGTACCTTGGGCTCATGGCAGATGCGGAACGTGATCACTTCCACCCGCACGGAGCGACCCGGCTGGCCCGGTACTGTCACGGCGGTCCGCTGGTCACGCACCAGGTGCCGCTTGCGCTGGTGGGCCTGGCCTGCCTCGCGCTGGGGATCGTGGTGGCGGTCGTGGTTCCGGACAGTGACGGTCCGGCCTGGGCGATGGCGGTGGCGGGCTGCCTGGCGGCCGGCGTGCTGCTGCTCGGGCGGATCGGCTTCGCGCTGTTCCGCCGCCGCCGCGCGGCGGCCTGAGCGCGGACCGCCGCGGCGGATCCCGGGGCAAACCGGCAAACCGGCAAACCGGGAAGTCGCTCGAACGCCGATCGCCCGATCGCGTTCATCCGGTCGGGTCGGCGGGTAATCGGCCCATCCGCCAATTCCTTCTCGTTTCTTTCACAATTCCGGGGCAGCAGCCCCACATTCCCCTTCCCCTCCCGTGACGGCCGTCCGGGGCGGCGTCGACCCCGGGCGCCGTCGGGGGTCGCCCCCTCCCCAAGTCGTAGAGACCCGGCGCGAGGGGTGCGACTTGATGGCGACACGAGGTGGGACCCCAGGCCGACGCTCCGCCCCCTGTGCGCTGCGACAGTTTCAACAGCCACGCGAACAGCTGGAGTTGAACAGGACTCCGGGCGGATGAGGCGGAGGTCGGAGCGGTGGGGACGTCAAGGAGCAGGGCCGTGCGCCGGGCGGCGGTTGTGCTGGCGGGGGCGGGCCTGGTGGCCGGCGTGGTCCCGGCGGCGTACGCAGGGGGCGCCGCCGGCGCCGTCGACGCGGGCGCGGTGTCGGACTCGGCACGACGGGTCGACCGGGCGGCGCTGGACGCCGGGCTGCGGGCGGTGGTGGCGCCGGGCGGTGCGACCGCCGCGCTCGGCCGGGTGAGCGAGAACGGCCGCACCCTCTGGAGGGGCGCGGCCGGAACCGGCGACCTCGCCACCGGTGAGCCCGCCGCGGCCCGCGACCGCTTCCGGATCGGCAGCGCCACCAAGACCTTCGTGGCGACGGTCGTCCTCCAGCTCGTCGCGGAGCACCGGATCGGCCTGGACGAGCCGGTGGAGACGTACCTGCCCGGCGTCGTGCACAACGGCGCCGCGATCAGCCTCCGCCAGCTGCTCAACCACACGGGCGGCGTCTACAACTACACCTCGGACCCGGCCTTCGCGTACGACGACGAGGCCTCGTTCCGGACCTGGCTCAGCACCGACCGCTGGAAGTCGTGGTCACCGGCGGAACTCGTCGCCGTCGCCGAGAGCCACCCGCCGTACTTCCCGCCGGGTCAGGACTGGCACTACTCCAACACCGACTACATCCTGCTCGGCATGCTCATCGAGAGGACCACCGGCCGCACCTGGCAGCAGGAGGTCGAACGACGGATCATCCGGCCCCTCGGCCTGCGGGAGACCACCATGCCGGAGAACGACCCCGCCGTGCCCGGCCACCACACCCACGGCTACGTCGCCCTGCCCGGCGGCCCGGTGGACGTCACGCTGTTCGACCCTAGCGTCGCGGGCCCGTCCGGCGCCGGCATCTCGACCACCGCCGACCTCGCCGCCTTCGTTTCGGCCCTGCTCGGCGGACGGCTCCTGGGGCCCGCCGAACTCGCCGAGATGAAGCGCACCACGGGCCTCGGGCGCGGGGCCGACTACGGCCTCGGCCTGGAGCGCACGCCCACCCCCTGCGGGAACTTCTGGGGCCACCGCGGCGACAGCATCGGCTACAGCAGCATCATGCTCAGCGACGACACCGGGACGCGCCAGGTCGCGCTCGTCCGCAATCCGTACGACTCCGCCGGGCGGCACGCCTCCGAGGCCGCCTTCACCGCCCTGGTGACGGCCGCGGCCTGCGCCGGCCGGACCGCCCCGTAGGACTTCGACCGCCCCGTCGGGGCTCGACCGCCCGGCGGGTGACGGCCCGTCCGGGCGGGCCGTCGTGGGCGCCGCGGCGCCGTGCTGCCGGCGGACGGCGCCGGTCGGCGGCGCCCCCGCCGGATAGGGTGCGGGCCATGGCCATTCCCGAGTTCCTCGCCGACCTCCGCGCCGTGGTCGGAACCCGCATGCTCTGGCTCAGTGCCGTCGTGGCGGTCGTCCTGGACGACGACGGCCGGGTGCTGCTCGTGCAGCGCGCCGACGACGGCAGCTGGACGCCGCCCGGCGGCATCCTCGACCCGGGCGAGCAGCCCGCCGACGGCGCGGTCCGCGAGTGCCTGGAGGAGAGCGGTGTCGTGGCCGTCCCGGACCGGCTGGTGGCGGTCACCGTCTCGCCGGAGGTCACCTATCCCAACGGCGACATGACGCAGTACCTGGAGCTGATCTTCCGCTGCCGCCCGGTGGGCGGCGAGGTGCGGGTGGACGAGGACGAGACGCTCGCGGTCGGCTGGTACGCGCTGGACGCGCTGCCGCCGATGGCGGAGAAGGAACTCGCCTGGATCCAGCGCGCGGTGGCCGGTCACGCCGAGGCCGGTTTCGAGTGGAACGGCGCGCCGCGCCCCTGACGGCGGGCCCCGGCGCAGGGCTCGTGGAGCCCCTTCGCGGTGTGCCTCCAGGTGTTCCCGCAGCGGCACCGGCCGGACGTCCGGGACCGGCGCGCGGGTGCGGGTGCCGAAGGCCGGCCTCACCGGTGATCAGTCGGGTGGGAACCGCAGCGTCGGCACGCCCGGCAGGACCAGGTGGCGAGCCCCCCGGCACCTCCGGGGCGCCGCCGGCGTCGGCGTGGTCACCGGCCGGCGGGTCGGCCCCGACGAGTCCGGCCCTGACGAGTCCGGCCCTGACGAGTCCGGCTCCGCCGGTGACGACCGCGCGCATGGCCGAGGTTCCCCCCTCATGACCGGCCGGCCCCGCGGCCGGCCCGGTGCCGATGGTAGCCGTGCGGTCACCCGCTGTGGAACCGATCCCGCAGAACGGCAGGAAGCGGTCACCGGCGGGCCCGGCGGGCCGAGGCGGCCCCTGGACGGGGGATCAGCCCTTGGGCTGGCGGTACGCCTCCTCGGCGGCGTCCAGCACCGCCGCGAGGTCGCCGCCGGCCGTGGCGGTGGCGACCGCCGCCACCGCGCCCTCGACGAAGGGTGCGTTGGCGAACCGGACCGGGAACGGCAGGCCGTGCTCGTCGGCGTCGGCGAGCAGGGCCCGGACGGTGGTCACCGCGCCGCCGAGGTCGGCCAGCACGACCACCCCGTGGCCCTGGTCGACCCGCCGGGTGGCGGCGGCGACCAGCACGGCGCTGATGCCGGGGCCGGACACCAGGTCGCCGCCGGTCGCGGCCACCGGTGCGGCGGAGTCGTCACCGGTCAGCGCGAGGGCCAGGGCGCGGACGGCGGTGGCGAGTTCCTGGCTGTGCGAGACGAGGACGACGCCGACCCGGCCGTGCCCGGGCGGGCGGCCCGGGGTGGGCCGGGGCAGCGGGGCCGGGGCGGGCGGGGTGCGGGGCGCCGGGGGGTGGGCCGAGGGGGCCTCGGAGATGGGGATGACATCGGCGCGGGTGCCGTCCCGGCGGCTCATCGGCTGCTCCTCGGGGCGCTCGGTGGGGGCGGGGTGGGGGCGGGAAGGGGCTCGGTGGGGCCCGGTGGGGGCTCCCCACACTCTGGCAGTTCGCCCGCCGCCCGCCGCGCGGGACACGCGCCCGGCGGGGGCGGGCCGGGGCCGCTGACGGGCCGTCGGACGCGGCCGGGGGAGTCCTCCCGATCCCGCTGACCGGGGCCGTGCGGGTGACTAGGCTGGGGCCGTTCAGGCCGTCGGGAGGAGAGACCAGCAGTGACAGCCAACAGCGGGACCGGGGTGGAGCCGGTCGAGGCGGGGCCGGCGGAGCTCGGCGCGAACGGCAAGCCGAAGGTGGACTTCACCGGGGCGACCTGGTTGTGCAGCAGCCAGGGCGTCGGCGACGTGCAGATCGCGTTCGTCGACGGCTACATCGGCATGCGGGACGGTCGTCAGGAGGACGGCCCGGTGCTGGTGTTCACGCCCGGGGAGTGGCGGGCCTTCGTGCTCGGCGCGCGGGACGGCGAGTTCGACCTCACCTGACCGGATCCGGCCGGACGTCCCGCACGGGGCGCCCGGCCGGGCCCGAAGGTCTCCGGTGGTCATCGTTCCGATCACATTTGAACGTGCCCCGTCATAATTTCTGTTGACTGCTGGACAAACGCAGCTCAGAGTATGAGCACAGGCAGACGCCGTGCCCACCGCCCCCACGCGGCCAGACACGGCGCCTGCTGTGCAACCCGGCAGTGCTGCCGAGTCTCCTCCCAGTCATCCCCTGCGCACCGGGGGTGCGTCGGCCGGTCCCGGCCCCACGGAGGGGCCGGCAGTCGCCGGGAGGATGGCGCCGGACCCGAGAGCGACTCGGGAGGTGGCGCCGGTGCCCGGGACCCGCACGCCCCCACGCGGCGGCGTCCCGAGCAGATCCGCGGGAGCGACGGGCCGGGGCCCCGCGGACCTTGCTTGTGGTGCATGGAACTGTTGGCTTGTGTGCTGTGCGGTGTGCGACGTCGAAGCTGGGTGCTCGGCGGATCGGCACGACGGTATGCACAGTGAGGGAAACGCGTGTAGGGCCGCGTTTGCGACATGCCGTCCCCCCGAAGGGTGAAACCCAGAACGGCTGTCGTGCTGAACCGAACGTAGCCCGGACGGTTGCTCAGAGTCAACATTGGTCTCTGAGCGTGGATCTCCGTCCGGCGCCCCACCCACCCCGCGAGCGGGGTCTGCCGGGCACGTACGATGTTCCCATGTCTTTTCTCCGCCGTCGCTCCGGTCAGCCCACCGGCCCGGACTTCGACGTGCTCGCCATGGACCCGGGCGACTGGCCCGGCGACTTCGGTGCGGCCATGATGACCGGCCCGGACGGCTCCTGCCAGGGGATTTTCCTGCGCTACGACCTGTTCGGCGGCAGAGGCCCGGCGATGTTCATCGGCAACCTCCCCGAGGGTTCGCCGGCCCGGGAGACCGGCGACAGCGTGCCCTTCGAGGTGCGCCAGCTGCTCGCCGCCCTGGGGGACGAGGAACCGGTCGAGTTCGTCTCGGCGGAGGACTTCCCGGTCATGCTCGGGGACGACCTGCTGATCGTGAAGAAGGTCAAGGTCAGCGAGGGCCGGGTCTTCTGTGCCCAGTTCGGCCGGAGTGACGGCGTGCAGGTCACCATCGCCTCCTGGGACCGACCGATTTCGGACGACCTCTACCAGTTGCTCAAACCGCTGCCCGCGGACATGTTCCAGCAGGGCTGACCGGACGCCGCGACCGTGCCCCGGAGGGCAGGGTTCTGCTTCCCGTTCCGGTACTCGCGGCGCTTGCGTCACCCCGCTCGTTCCGGGCCTCGGGCACTGCTTGACGGCCTCGATCACGGCTTCGTAAAGTCGCGGACATGCCGTGCCGTCTCCCGCTGCTGACCCGTCGCAGCTACCTCGACCTGCGGCGCACCGCCAGCGCGGTGTGTCCGGGTCACTGAGGGGGATTCGTCCCCGAGGCGGCGGGCGGCCGGCCGAGCGGCCGGCGCCGGTCCGGGGGCGGGTGTCCGCCGAGCCCGGGTTCCGGGGGCGGGTGTTCCACCGACCTCCGGGGTCGCCTGCCCGTCCCGCGCGCCCGTCCCGGCGTGCCGAGGAGCCAGAGCCCACGCTGCCGCCCGGAGGCACCTGCCCCATGAGCATCATCACTGCCGACCATTCGCCCGCCGCCCCGTCCCCCGTCGAGGCCGCCCTCGCCGGGCTGCCCCGGGTCGTCGACCTGCTGGCCGCCCGGGCCGAGGAGCACGACCGCGACGCGACCTTCCCCTACCAGGGCATCGAGGCCGTCCACGACGCCGGACTGCTCACCCTGACCGTCGACCGGCGGTACGGCGGCCCCGGCGGAACGCTCGCCGACACCGTCCAGGTACTGGCCCAACTCGGGCGCGGGGACGCCTCGGTGGCCGTGGTCACCGCGTTCACCCTGCTCCAGCACGCCGAGCAGGCGCGGACGGCGAACTGGCCGACCGCCGGCTACCGGCGGCTGCTCACCGAGTCCCGGCGCGGGCCGGCCCTGGTCAACACCCTGCACGCGGAACCCGGCGGCCGCAGCGGCGAGCCGCCGGCCACGCTGGCCCGCTGGGACGGCACAGGCTGGCGGCTCACCGGCCGCAAGACCTACTGCACCGGCGCCGAGGCGCTCGCCTGGATGGCGGTGACCGCCCGCACCGACGAACCGGAGCCCCGGAGCGGGACGTTCCTGGTGCGCGGCGAGAGCGAGGGCCTGGAGGTCGACCCGACCTGGGACCAGCTCGGCCTGCGGGCCAGCGCCAGCCACGACGTGGTGCTGGACGAGGTGCGGGTGCCCGCCGAACTCGCGCTCGGCCTGAACCCGCCGAAGGGCGGCGGTGGAAAGGGCGCGTCCGGTACGGCCGCGCGCCCCGGTTCCGCCACCGCGCCGGCCGCCGGGGCCGTCCCGGCGGCCGAACTGGCCCGGGCCTGGCACGATCTGGCGCTCTCCGCGGTGGCCGTCGGGGTGGCCCGCTCGGCCCAGGACTGGCTGGTCCGGTTCCTGCACCAGCGAACTCCGGCCAATCTCACCGAGCCGCTCGGCAGCCTGCCCCGCTACCGCGGCGCGCTGGGCGAGATCGAGGCCCAGCTGATCGGTGCCGAGGAGCTCGTCCACGGCCTGGCCCCCCGGGTGGACCGGGCCGAGCCGGACGCGGTCGCCCGCACCGGACCGGCCCACCTGCTGGCCACCCGGGCCGCGATCGCCGCCGTCCAGCAGGCCGTTTCGCTCACCGGCAACCCGGGACTGAGCCGCCGTCACCCGCTGGAGCGCTACCTGCGGGACGTGCTCAGCAGCCGGGTCCACCTGGCTTCTGACGAGGCCGTCCTGGAGGCCGCGGGCCGGGCCGCCCTGGAGCGGGGCACCCGGCCCTGACCGGGTGCCGGCGGCCGGGCGGCCTCATCGCGTCCCGACGGCGGCCCGGACCGCGCGGCGGGCCAGCGCGGCGTCGTCGTAGAGCCGGCGGATCATGATCCGCTGCTCCTCGCCGGCGCCCGGCACGTCGTACAGCCGGATCTCCCGCATCAGCACCAGCACCAGGTTCACCAGGAACGCGTCCCGGGCCAGGGTGCCGCCGCTCTGGGCGAGTTGGCTGATCTGCCGACGGGCCGCGGTGTCCCCGGACAGCACGCTCCAGAGCACCGCCAGGTCGTAGCCGGGCAGGTACCAGCCGGCCTGCTCCCAGTCGACCAGCACCGGACCGGACGGCGCCAGCAGCATGTTGCTGAGCAGCGCGTCGCCGTGGCAGAGCTGGAGCGGGGCGTGCCCGAGGCCGTGCAGCAGACCGCGCAGGTCCCCGGCGTCCCGGTCGGTGAGCTGGCCCACCGAGTGGTAGCGGGCGATCTCCAACGGGTAGTCCAGCCGGGGCTGGAACACGTCGGTCGGCGGCCGCCACAGGTTGAGCGTGCGCACCGCGGTCAGCAGCGCCCGCACCTCGCCCGGGGTGGGCGCGTTGGCCGGGTGGCGCTCCCGGGCGGCCGGCCGGCCGGGCACGCGCTCCATGACCAGCACGCAGCGGTCGTGGTCGGCCGCCACCAGCCGGGGCAGCCGTACCGGCGGGCGGTGCCGGACGAAGGCCCGGTAGACCGCGACCTCGTGGTGGAAGTCGGCCACCAGCTGGTCGAAGTACTCGCTGCGCACCGCCTGCGGGGCCAGGCACTTGGCGACCACCGGGGCCCGGCCGATGGTGCCCGCCACCAGGATGTGGCGGCTCCCCTCGCGCAGTACCTGGCGCGGGGTGAACGCGGGACATATCCGCGAGACGCCGGCGAGCGCGGCCCGCACGGACGGCGTCTGCAGCGCCGAGGGGTCGATCCGCTCCTGCGCCGCGGGCTGGCCCGGCCGCGTCGGCGGACGCAGCAGCCGGCCGTCGCCGGGACGGGCGGCGGGGATCCGGGTTCCGGGGGTCCACGGGCCGGCCGGGGCGGCGGTCTCGGGCGAGCGGAGCCCCAGCGCGGTCCGCGCGGCCTGGCCCCGCGGGTCCACGGGCCGGCCGTCGACGGCACCGCGGGGGGCGGCCGGCCGGGACGGCGGCGGGACCTGCTTCGGGCCGGGACGGCCGGCGGCTGCGGTGGGCGGGCGCAGCGCGGTCCGGGGCGCGGTCGGCGTCGGGGAGGTCGCTGAGGAGTACATGGGGTGAGGGAAGTCCCTTCCTGGTCCGTCTCGGAGGCCCGCGGGGGCGGGAGGGCCGGTGCCGCCGGGTTCCTGGTCCGGCGGCCGGCCCTGGTGCGGTCCGGTGGGTGGTGCGCGGGCGCCGGGCACGGACGCCGGGGCCGGAACCCCGTGCTGCGGCGGTGGACCGGCCTTCCGCACCCTGGGGAATGCGGATGGCCGGTTCTGCCGTGGCCGTGCCCGGCGCCCCCGCGCCACCCGGCCGCGCCACCCCCTCGGGTGAGGACCGGGAGCGCCCCGCGACCCGCACGGGGGAACCCCCGAACCGGCCTGGGACGCCGCCCGACCCGGGGGCGAGGTGGCGCACCTCTACATGACACCCGCAGGACGGTGGTTGGTAATGTGGCGGACCCTGGCGAAGCCTGGCGAATGCTCGCCCGGCACATGACGGAAGCTCTAGCCTCGGATCAGCCGAGGAACCTGGGGGCTTCACGTGAGCAGGGGACCCAACACCCGACTCGCCGATCTGTTCGTCCTGACCGGATGGTCGAAGGGCGAGCTCGCGCGGCTGGTCAACAGGCGTGGTGCCGCGATGGGACAGCAGCAGCTGTCCACCGACACCTCGCGGGTGCGGCGGTGGATCGAGCAGGGGGAGATCCCGCGCGATCCGGTGCCGAGGGTACTGGCAGCCGTGTTCACGGAGCGGCTCGGCCGTGTCGTCACCACTGAGGACCTCGGTCTGGAACGACACCGGCCCACCAGGACCGGAGCGGCGCAGTCCGCCACCTCGTCGCCGTGGGAGCCGGATCGGACGGCCGCGGTCCTCACCGAGTTCACGGGAATGGACCTCATGCTGAACCGACGTGGATTGATGGGCGCGGGTGCCGCGCTCACCGCCGGGGCGGTCATCGCCGACTCGCTGAAGGGCTGGCTGGGCGGGGACGCGGTCGCGTACGCGGCCTCGGCGCCCGGCCCGCGCCGGGTGGTCACCCAGGGCGGTGTCCGGCCGGTGGTGGACCAGTACGACGCGGGCCCGGTGGGGCCCGACGAGGTGGAGGCGCTGGAGCACTCGGTGCAGGTGTTCCGGGCCTGGGACGCGGCCCGCGGCGGCGGCCTGCAGCGGAAGGCGGTGGTCGGTCAACTCAACGAGGTGGGCGGGCTGCTGACGCACCGCCACGGCGGCTCCGTGGAGCAGCGGTTGTGGCTGGTCGCGGCCAACCTCGCGGTGCTGGCGGGCTGGATGTCGCACGACGTGGGGCTGGAGCCGACCGCGCAGAAGTACTTCATGCTGGCGGCCGAGTCGGCGAAGGAGGCCGGGGACCGGCCGCGTGCCGGGGAGGCGATCTCCCGGGCGGCGCGCCAGATGGTGCACCTCGGGCGGGCCGACGACGCGATCGACCTGATGGCCGCCGCGCGGGCGAGCGGCGGCCGGATGCTGCCGAGGACGCAGGCGATGCTGAACACCGTCGAGGCGTGGGCGTTCGCGTCGATCGGGCAGTCGCAGACGACCTGGCGGCTGCTGGGGGAGGCGGAGGACCTCTTCGCGGAGGACCCGGACGGGCCGCCGCCGTCCTGGATGCAGGTGTTCGACGAGGCGGAGCTGCGCGGGATGCAGGCGCTGGTGCTGCGCACGCTCGCCGAGCACGACCTGTCCGCGGCCGGGCAGGCCCGCCGGCACGCCGAGCGGGTGATCGAGCTGCGGGAGGGGACCGGTCAGCTGCGCTCGGCGCTGTTCGACCGGATCACGCTGGCCTCGGTGCACTGGCTCACCGGGGAGCCGGACGCGGCGGACACCCAGGTCAAGCTGGTGCTGAACCTGATCGGCCAGAACTCCTCGCACCGGACGTGGGACCGGCTGCGGGAGATGTACCGGCTGACCGCGCGCTACCGGGGGGTGCCGGTGGTGGACGAGTTGCGGGACGAGCTGGGCCGGGAGCTGAGGACGGTGGGGGCGAAGTACCGGCCGCAGCCCGTCTGAGGCGCCGGAGTCGGCGGCCGGGGCGTCCGGCAGCCGTCCGCTAGTCGGGGTCCGCCGGGCGCAGCAGCATGCGCAGGGCGGTGACGGTGCCGTCGGTGCCCAGGACGGGTTCGCCGGCGCACTCCACCGTGCCGTGTCCGCCGCCGGGGTGGCGGACACGGAGGGTGCCGACGGCGTACCGGCCGTGCACCAGCGCGTCGGTCATCATCCGGCGCAGCTGCGGCCGGTCCGCCTCGGCCAGCCGGTCCGGCAGCCGGTCGAGGCTGAGCGGGCCGTGGCCGGGGTCGCAGCCGAGCAGTGGGTAGGCCTCGGCGGACCAGCGCACGTCGTCGGTGCGCAGATCCCATTCGGCCGCGGCGACCGTGTCGCGGCCGGGCGTCGGTGTCATGGGCATGGCAGGTCCACTCGTCCGTTCGCGGCGGTCGGCCGGCGGGTGTGGGAACGACTGTCGCACAGCGGTCCGACAGCCGTCCGCGATTTGGACAGAACGCCGACAAAGGGCCCCCGGCATATGCCAGTGCGCACAAAGCGTCCGTCGCCCTGTGTGCGACGGGCTGTCCGAGGCGGTAACCTTCGGTGATTCCGGCGCCCGGGCGCCCGCGCAGTACCGACCAGAGACCCCGGCGACGGAAATCCCGTTGCCACTACGACCGCCGCAACGGATGCTGACCTCATGTTCGAGCCAGTGATAGCACCCAGTGCCAGCCTCCTCGGCCTCCTGCAGCGAGGTCGCGGTGACGGGCAGCTCCATGCGCTGGCCGCCGACCGCACCGAGGCCATCACCGCGTTGGAGGAGTGCGTCACCAGGGATCCGCGAGCCGACTGGCAGGTCGAGAACCGCTCCCTCTACTACGCGCGCCTCTACATGGAGCTGGAGGCGTCGCTGGACGGCATCGAGGACCACCTCCACTCCCCGGAGGACCTCCTCGACGAGGACGAGGCCCGCACCGGCCTCGCGCTCTCCGTCCTCGGCCACCTCGCCGCGTACGGCCGCCGGGACGCCCTCCTCATGCTCCGCGAGTACGCCGCCACCGGCACCAACTGGGCCTGGGCGCTGGACGAGCTCGCGCTGCGCGACGACGACCGCGGCCTGCTGCTGCTCGGCACCGCCGTGCTGGACCGCTTCCCGCCGGGCCCCGAGGGCGACGCCGAGCTGCGCGAGACCATCCGCGGCGCCTACGAGCCCCGGCCCTGGCGGCTCTGGGCCGCCTACCACCCGAGAGTCGCGGCGGCGAGCGAGCAGTCCCCCTTCGACCTGTGGCAGCGCCAGCTGAACCGCAGCGGCGTCACCCCCGGCTGGTCCACCGCCGACGTCCTGGCCTGGGCCGATCAGGGCGACCTCGGCGGCCTCGGCGCCGGGGCCTTCGCCGGCGGCCCGGCCCGCCCGGAGGCCTCCTGCGACAGCGGCTCACCGGCCCGCCCCGACGGGGTGGACCGCCGCGCCGCCGCGGCCGCCCGCTGCCTGGCCGCCGTGGTGCGCGCCGAGGACCGCTGCGCCGTCCTGGAGGCCGCCCGCACCGGCCTGCCGGGCGCCCGCCGGGCCGCCCTGCGCTACCTCGTCGACCAGCGCGACCCGGCCGCGGCCGGCCTGATCGAGCTGGCCGCCGCCGACGTGGACGACCGGATGGTCCGGTTCGCCCTGGAACTGCTCGGCCGGATGCGCGGCCCGGAGGCGCTGGCCCAGGCCCGCCGCTGGGCCGATCCGGCCACCGGCGGCGCCGACAGCGCCCTCGGCGAGGCCGCCGTCCGGCTGCTGGCCGACGCCGGGGAGCCGGCCGACGGCCCGCTGGTGGTGGCCGGGCTGCGCCGCTGGGTCTCGCTGCACGGGGTGTCCGGGGCCGACGCCGGGCTCGGGACGCTGGTCGACGGCGCGGGGCGGCTGGCCGCCGCCGATGCCGTCCCGGTCCTGCGCCACATCTACGGGGAGGCCGTCTCCTCGGAACTGCGCGGCCGCGCCGCCCGGGCGCTCGCCGCGACCGACGTGCACTTCCCCGAGGGGCCCGCCGTCGAGTGCCTCTGGGACTGCGAGGAATCGACCAGGGAGCTCGCCGCGAGGCACGTCGCCACCACCGGTGACGCCCGTGTGCTGGAGCGCCTGCGCCGCCTCGCCGCCGATCCGGCCGAGGAGGCCGAGGTCCACGCCGCCGTCCGGGGCCGGCTGACCGCCGCCCGGGAGCGCCGCCGCTGAGGGGGCGCGGCCGCCGGGTCCGCGGTCGCCGAGGGTCCGCGGTCGCCGAGGTTCGCGGCCGCCTTCGAGGACGACGAAGCGGGCCGGTCCACCCCCGGGGGTGGACCGGCCCGCTTCGCTGTGGAACGCCGTTCTCGTTCGCCGCTACTTGGCGACCACGCCGGCGTCCGGCGCCAGGGTGCCGACCGAGACCAGGACGATGATCAGGATGCCGAGCGCGATGCGGTAGATCACGAACGGCATGAAGCTGTTGTTCGAGATGTACTTGAGGAACCAGGAGATCGCCGCGTACCCGACCACGAAGGCGATCGCGGTGGCCAGGAGGGTCGGCCCCCAGGCCGGCGCGGGCCCCTCGCCGATCTTGAACAGCTCCAGCACGCCGGAGGCCAGCACCGCCGGGATCGCCAGCAGGAACGAGTACCGGGCCGCCGCCTCGCGGCTGTAGCCGAGCAGCAGGCCCGCGCTGATCGTGCCGCCGGAGCGCGACACGCCCGGGATGAGCGCGAGCGCCTGGGCCATGCCGTAGCCGGCCGCGTGCGGCAGGGTCAGCTCGGTGATCGGCTTGGCGTAGCGCACGGCCCGGGTGCGGTCGGCGACCGCGAGGATCACGCCGAACAGGATCAGCGTGGTGCCGATGATCCGCAGGTCGCGCAGGTCCTGCTCGATGGTGTCCTGGAACAGCTTGCCCAGGATGCCGATCGGCAGGGTCCCCATGATCACGAACCAGCCCATCCGGGCGTCCTGGTGCGAGCGGAGCGCGGGCCGGAACAGCGAGAGCGTCCAGGTCTTCACGATCGAGGCGATGTCGCGACGGAAGTAGATCAGCACCGCGGTCTCGGTGCCGAGCTGGGTCACCGCGGTGAACGCCGCGCCCGGGTCCTTCCAGCCCATCAGGGCGGGGAAGACCCGGAGGTGGGCGCTGGAGGAGATCGGCAGGAACTCGGTGAGTCCCTGGATCAGGCCGAGGACGGCCCCGTGGAACCATTCGATCACCGGACACCCGCCCGGGGTATCCGTCGCTCGATGCGCATGAAGCGTTCCTTGTTGGTCGGTGCGGGAACGGCCCTGCGAACCGGCCGGCGCGGTCCAGTGGCGCGGCCCGATGGCAGGCGAACCACCGGTCCCGCCCGGCGCTCGGGCCGCGCGCGGGCCCGGCGTCCGCCTGATGCTACGCCGTTCAGGTGACGGCCTGTCGCGCGCCCCCACCCTCGGGGGCCGTTCCCGCGACCGCCGGCCGCGGCCGTCCCGTACCGGTCAGGCGGCCACCGGCCGGGCCCGCACCCAGATCCGGTCCTCGGTCAGGTAGGCGTCGACCGCCAGCCCGGCCTCGGCCAGCGCCTGTTCGAACTCCGCCCGGTCCATCGGGCGGGACAGGAAGGTCTGGGTCCACCGCGCGTCCGGGAACTCGTACTCGACGTGCACCCGGTTGACGCCCTCGGACACCGGTGTGGCCGACGCCACCCGCACCAGCCCGTCCTCGCCCAGCGGGCGTTCGCGCGGCACGTTGGTCTGCCAGTCCTCGCCCTCGCGCTGGATCAGCACGCAGCCGTCCTCGGCGACGTGCCGGCGGCAGGCGTCCAGCAGGCCCCGGCGGACGTCCAGGCTGCCGGCGTGCACCAGGAAGGAGGCGAGCAGGACGACGTCGAAGCGCTCGCCGAGGTCGAGGCGCTCGATCGGGCTGCGCACGGTGCGCGCCCCGCGCACTCGCGCCAGCATCTCGGCGGACTCGTCCACCGCCGTCACCCGGAAGCCCAGGTCCACGAGCGGGCGGGTCATCCGGCCCACGCCGCAGCCGAGTTCGAGCAGGCTGGCACCGGGCGGGACGGCGCCGGCGATCACCTCGGGCTCGTCGTTGACCGGCAGCCGCGCGTACATGTCGACCGCGCAGCCGTCCGGGGTGATCGCGCCGGGGCCGGTGCCCCGGTACCCCTCGCGGAACTCCTCGTGTCCTTCGCGGTGTCCCTCGTCGTGTCCTTCGTCAGCCATGCGAACCATCCGAACACGGTGGGCGCGAGGTGGGAAGAGGGCGTGGGGATCCATGCTTGGCAGATACCCCAGGGGGGTATAGAGTCATCGACGAACCGGGCAGCACGACCGAGGCAACGAGCACGTGGAGGACGACATGGCACACCCCGCCCAGCACGACCACCAGCAGCACGCCGGCCACGAGCACCAGGGCCACCACGAGCACCACGGCGAGCACCACGGCGAGCACCGGGACCACGCCGGTCACGCGGAGCACCACGAGCAGCACGCGCACCACGGGCACGGTGGCCACCACGGTCACGGCGGCGGGGCGGTGACCTGGGCGGCTGCGGCGCAGGCGACCCTGCACTGCCTCACCGGCTGCGCCATCGGCGAGATCCTCGGCATGGTGCTCGGCACCGCCTTCGGGCTGGGCAACGGCACCACCGTGGTGCTCTCGGTCCTGCTGGCCTTCGTCTTCGGCTACGCGCTGACCATGCGCGGCGTGCTCAAGGCCGGCCTCGACGTCCGCACCGCCGTCAAGGTCGCGCTGGCCGCCGACACCGTCTCGATCATCGTCATGGAGATCATCGACAACACCGTGATGATGACCGTGCCCGGCGCGATGGACGCGGGCCTCGCCGACATCCTGTTCTGGCTGGCGCTGGCCGGTTCGCTCGCGCTGGCCTTCGTCCTGACCGTGCCGGTCAACAAGTGGATGATCGGCAAGGGCCGCGGCGTTTCCGGCGTGCGCCCGGTGGGCGTGTGCCCGGCCGGGGGTGCCCGGGCGGTGCGCGCTCAGGCCGTGCGGTCGAGCTCCGTGAGGGTGGCGCGCAGCCAGTCCCGTTCGGCGGTGGTGGTCGCACGGGCGATCAGCAGCATGCCGCGGCGGAACGGATCGGCCACCTCCTCGGCGTCCACCGGCCGGTCGCCGTCGTAGAAGAAGCTGGCCGGCTCGTCCAGGAAGGCGAGGCGGCGCCGGAGCACGGCGGCCTGCGCGGCCGGTTCGCCGTCGAGGTGACGCAGGAAGGCGAGCACGGTGAACCAGCGGTTCTCGTCGCTGACGTCCAGGTCGTCCGGGGTGCGCAGCCGGTCGAGCAGGGCGGCCCGCCCGGCGTCGGTGAGTCGCAGGGTGTGCCGGGGCGCGGCCGCCGCGCCGGGCTCGGTGGCGCGCACCAGCAGGCCGTCGGCCTCCAGCCGCTTGATCGCCGGGTAGAGCGTGCCGTCGCTGATCGGCCGCACGTGGCCGGTGAGCGCGGCGAGGTGGCGCCGCAGCTCGTAGCCGTGCAGGGGCCGGTCGTGGAGGAACCCGAGGATCGCGAGCTTCAGCATGGGCCCACTCTCTCAGATTCGAGGGCTGATATCTCGCTGTTGAGATACCTCGGAGTCGAGGTATGGTCTTTCGCGGCGCCCCGGGGCAGCCCCGGCGCCACCCCCGACGACCACAGGAGGAGCACGACCGTGCGCGACGCCACCGTCACCCCGAACGGCGACCGGATCCGCTGGGTGGAGATCCCCGGCCGCGAGCCCGTCCGCCTCTACCTGCACGGCCTCGGCGCCAGCTCGCCGGTCTACTACGCCGCGGCCGCCGCCCACCCGCTGCTCACCGGTCACCGCTCGCTGCTGCTCGACCTGCTCGGCTTCGGCATCAGCGACCGGCCCGCCGACTTCCCCTACACCCTGGAGGCGCACGCCGACGCCGTCGCCGCGGCCGTCCGCGCGGCGGGGGCGGCGCGGGTGGAGGTGATCGGCCACAGCCTGGGCGGCGCGGTCGCGATCGCGCTGGCCCACCGGCACCCCGGGCTGGTCACCCGGCTGGTGCTGGTCGACGCCGTCATCGACCCGGTCACCCCGAGCCGGGGCCCGGGCAGCAGCGGCATCGCCACCTTCACCGAGGAGGAGTTCCTGGCCGGCGGCCGGGAGCAGGTCGAGCAGTGGGCGGGCCCGTTCTGGTGGGCCACCATGCGGCTCGCCGGTCCCGAGGCGCTCCACCGCAGCGCCGTCCACCGCTGCCGGGCGACCGTGCCGCCCCTGCGCGAGCAGCTCCACGGCCTGGACCTGCCGCGCACCTTCCTCCACCCCGGGGCCGACGGCGAACTGCCCGGCGCGGAGCGGCTCCGCGCGGCGGGTGTGGTGCTGGAGGCGGTGCCGGACTGCGGGCACAACATCATGATCGACAATCCGGAGGGCTTCGCGCGGGCCGTCGCCGCCGCGCTGGCGTAGGGTCGTCCCGTGTCCGTCGTGCCGATCCGGGTCCCCGAAGCGCTGGCCGCCTCCCTCGTCGACCTCTTCGGGGCGCAGGGGCGGGCCTGGGTCCGCCGACTGCCCGCGCTGGCTTCGGAGTTGGCCGATCGGTGGGAGCTGCGGATCGACGGCGCGCCCGCGCACGGCGTGGTCGGCCTGGTGCTGCCCGTCCGGCGGGCCGACGGTACCGGCGCCGTGCTCAAGCTCCAGCCCGTGGACGAGGAGACGGCCGGCGAACCGCTCGCCCTGCGCGCCTGGGACGGCCGGGGCGCCGTCCGGCTGCTCGACCACGACCCGGCCACCGGCTCCCTGCTGCTGGAGCGCCTCGATCCCGCGCGCTCCCTGTTCGCCGTCCCCGACCACCTCGCCGCCACCGGTGTCCTCGCCGAACTGCTGGCGGAATTGACGCAGCATCAGGCCCCGGAGGGTGTGCGGACCCTGGCGGCCGTCGCGGACGCCATGCTGGCGGAGGTCCCGCGGGCGCGCGAGCGGCTGGCCGGTGAGGGGGACCGCCGGCTGCTCGCCGACCTCGCGGCCGCCCTGCGCGAGGTCCGGCCCGAACCCGGCGACCGTCTGCTCCACTGGGACCTGCACTACGGCAACGTGCTCGCCCCGCCCGCCCCCGGCGCCCGCGCCCCCTGGCTGGCCATCGACCCCAAACCCCTCGCCGGCGACCCGGGGTTCGAGCTCCTGCCGGCCCTGCAGAACCGCCGGTCCGACCTCACCGCCACCGGCGACCTCCCGCGCGCCCTGCGCCGCCGCTTCGACCTGATGACCGACCGCCTCGCCCTGGACCGCGCCCGCGCCGTCCGCTGGACCCTCGCCCGGGTCCTGCAGAACGTCCTCTGGGACGTCGAGGACGGCGCGTCGGTCATCGACGGCCACCAACGGGCCGTCGCCTCGGCCCTGTCGGGGCGGTAGGCCGCCCCGGGGCCCGTTCCGGTGACTTGTGCCGGTGGCCTGTGCCGGTGGCCCGCCGGACGATGCGGCGGGCACCCGGTTGCGGGCGGCGCCGGTCCCGTGCGGGCCAGGTCCTCACGGCGCCGGCTCCGACGCCCGGGAGGGCGCCGTCCCGGAGCATGAATCCGACGCGGCGCCGGAGGGGTGCCCGCCCGGTGCGGGTTCGGGACCGCGAGCAGCGCCGTGATCCGGTCACCCGTCGATCCCACGGCGACGACCTCGCCGCAGACGGCCGCGGTGACGAGTCCGCCGTCCCCGGCGGGCCCGTTGATCGTCGTCGGCCGGCCGCCCGCTCCACCGCGGCCCGGGACGCAGCCAGGCCCGGCGCAGCCCGACCGCGTCCGGGTCGTCGTACCTCACGTCGACCTGGAGCAGAAACGCCCCGGAGCCTCCGGCCGGCCCGAAATCCGCCCTCCGGTCCGCATGCCGTCGCCAGGGGCGCGGCGGAGCGGGCGGCCGGGCCGACCACTCCGTTCCGCGTTCACGATCATCGGCGGGTCACCGGTCGGGCGTGCCGGGTCGGGACCGGACCGGCACGCCCGGCGCGGTGCCGCGCTCCCGGACGGCCGTCGCCGCCGTGGCCGGCCCGGCCGTCAGCGGGCGGCGGGGCGGCCCGGGAGGACGACGAAGCGCAGCGGCGTGCCCGGGCGGGCCTGTGCGGCGGCGGGCAGGTCGGCAGGCGGCACGACCCCGACCACCGGGTAGCCGCCGGTGGTCGGATGGTCGGCCAGGAAGACCACCGGCAGGCCGTCCGGCGGCACCTGCACGGCCCCCAGCACCATGCCCTCGCTGGGCAGTTCGCCCTCCCGGGCGCGGTCGAGCGCGGGGCCCTCGGTGCGCAGCGCGATCCGGTTGCTCGCGGCGGCGACCCGCAGGCGCGTGCGCGCGAGCCGGTCCGCCGTGTCCGGGGCGAACCAGTCGGCGCGCGGGCCGAGCCGCAGCCGCAGCACCAGCTCGGCCGGGGGAGCGGGCAGCGGGACCAGTTCGGGCGCGGGCCCGAGCGGCGGGCGCGGGCCGACCGGCAGGCGGTCGCCGTCGGCCAGCGGGGCCGGGCCGAGCCCGGAGAGCAGGTCGGCCGAGCGGCTGCCGAGCACGGGCGGCACGGCGATCCCGCCGGCCACCGCCAGATAGGCGCGCACCCCGGCGGCCGCGGCACCGACGTCCAGCACCGCCCCGGCGGGCACCAGCACCGGCGCGCCCCAGGCGGCGGGCCGGCCGTCCACCCGCACCGGCGACGGCGCCCCGGTCACCGCGACCAGCAGCGGCCGCAGCGCGCGCACGGTGATCCCGCCCAGCGTGGTCTCGACGGCGGCGGCGTCGGGTTCGTTGCCCACGAGTCGGTTGCCGGCTTGCAGGGCGGGTTGGTCCAGTGCGCCTGCGCGTGGCACTCCGAGATGTGCGACTCCGTGTCGTCCCAGGTCCTGCACCGTGCTCAACGGTCCGGACCGGACCACGGTCATCGCGTCAGGCATGTGGTGCCTCCGGCGGTCGGTGGGTGGGGTGGGCGGCGGTCCGCGTCGTGGCGTGCGTCATGCCGCTCCTCCGGCCGTCCGTTCCCGGGGCGGGTGCGGCGCGGTCGACGGCCGCCGTCGCGGTCGGCCGCTCGCCGTGCCGGTTCGACGTGCGCCCTCGGCCGCTTCCACGATCACCGCGTCCATCGCCGCGCCCCTCCGGGAGGATCTCGCGCGCGGGCGGCCGGCGGGCTCCCGCCGCGGCCGTCGGCGGCGTCGTGCCGGTCCCGTCCTGCCGCCGTGCGGGCGCCGCGTCGTCGGGCCGGGCTGTCCTCGCCGCGCGACGGCCGGTGCACGCGGCCGGCCCGGCCGCCGGGCGGCGGCTGCGGCGGCCCGCCGCGTCCGTCACGGGGTGTCCCCCCGGAGCGGGGTGAAGCGGACGCGGGTGCCCGGGGCGAGGAGGGCGGGCGGGGTGCGGGTGGCGTCCCAGAGGGGGAGGGCGGTGCGGCCGAGGAGTTGCCAGCCGCCGGGGGAAGGGTGCGGGTAGACGCCGGTGTAGGGGCCGGCCAGGGCCACCGAGCCCGCCGGGACGCTGCTGCGCGGGGTGGCGCGGCGCGGCACCTCGTACCGCGCGGGCAGGCCGGTGAGGTACCCGAAGCCGGGTGCGAAGCCGCAGAACGCCACGACGTACTCGGGTTCCGCATGGATCCGGACGGCCGCCTCGGGGGAGACGCCCCAGAGGCGGGCGACCTCGGGGAGGTCGGCGCCGTCGTAGACGGTCGGCACCTCGACGAGCGGGCCGGAGGCGGCGGACGCCGGGCCCGGGCGGGCCGCCCGCAGCACCCGGGCCAGCGCGTCGACGTCCGCCACGCCGTCCAGCAGGACGGTCCGGGCGGCGGGCACGATCTCCCCGACGGGCGGCAGTTCGCCGGACGCCTGCCGTGCGCGCAGCCAGCCGTAGAAGGCGGTGACCGCGGCGGTGTCCGTGAGCTCCACCAGCAGCGCGTGCTCGCCCACCGGGCGGACGACCGCGGCCGGCCCGGTCATGTGAACGCCTCCACCCGGACACCGGCCGAGGCGAGTGCGCCGCGGATGCGCCAGGCGAGCTGGGCGGCGCCGGGGGTGTCGCCGTGGACGCACAGCGAGCGCGCCTCGACGGCGATCGGCTCGCCGCCGACGGCCTCCACCGAGCCGTCGCGGGCGATGCCCACGGCGCGGGTGATGACCTTCTCGGGGTCGTGGATGACGGCGTCGGGTTCGCGGCGCGGCACGAGCGTGCCGGCCCACGTGTAGGCGCGGTCGGCGAAGGCCTCGGTGACCACCGGCAGGCCGACGTCCGCGGCGACCGTCAGCAGCCGGGAGGACGGCAGGCCGAGCACCGGCAGCGGGCCCTCGCCGACCGCGCCGGAGCGCAGGATCCCGGCGACCACCGCCTCCGCCTGCTCGGCGTCGGCGACGACCCGGTTGTAGAGGGCGCCGTGCGGCTTGACGTAGGAGACCCGGGAGCCGGCGGCGCGGGCGAAGACCTGTAGGGCGCCGATCTGGTACGCGATCTCGTCGGCCAGTTCGTCGGGCGGCACGTCCATCGCCCGGCGGCCGAAGCCCGCGAGGTCCCGGTAGGAGACCTGGGCGCCGATCCGGACGCCGCGCTCGGCGGCCAGCGCGCAGACCCGGCGCATGGTGGAGGGGTCCCCGGCGTGGAAGCCGCAGGCGACGTTGGCGCTGGTGACGACGGAGAGCAGGGCCTCGTCGTCGGTCAGCGTCCAGCGTCCGAACCCCTCGCCGAGGTCCGCATTGAGATCGATCACCGCATCGGCCACGCCGGTCCGCCTTCCAGCAGCTGTTGAGCCAGATGGTAGGGCCTGGCCCGGGGCCCGCCCCGCGCCGCTGGTCCGTCCGGCTGCGGAGGGCGGGTCGTGCCGCCCGTCGGCCGGCCGTCGCGGCCGGACGGCGCCCGGCCCGCCCGACCAGCGGCCGCGGCGCGCGCGGCACGATCGGCGGCGGGACGACGCCCGCCACACCGAACGACATGTCGACAAACCGCCAATGGGGCGGGATTCCCCGCAGCGGCCCGCGGATTGGCGCGGGCGGGGCGATCCCGGCACGGGCGGGGCGGTCCCGGCACGGGCGAGCCCCGTCCGGCGGACCGCCCGGACGTCGCGCACCGGCCCCCGGCCGGGCCCGCCCCGCACCGCCGCCGGGAAGCCCGGCCCCATGAGTACACGTGTTCGACCCGCCGCGAACGGGCGCCGGCCACCTGTCCGTAAGGTCCGTTTCGGTCGATGTCGGCCCCTGCCTCTAGTCTTGTCCCCCGTGACCCTCATCGCCGACCAGCCCACCGAGCACGGCCCCCGGCCGCCCGCCGGCTCCGCCGTCGCCGCCGCGCGGCCCGCGCCGGGCCCCGCCGCCGACGAGGGCCTGGCCCGCCGGCTCAAGGCGCTGGCCTGCACCGCCCCGCTGCACGACCTGGACAGCCGCAAGGTGATGCTGGCCGGCGAGTACGGCGGCTACGCGATGGCCGAGGTCGGGCTCGCCGCGATCGACCTGGTCACCCTCAACATGGACTTCGACACCGGGGCCGACCGCGAGCTGGTGCTCGCCCGGCTGCTGCCCCGGGTCGCCGCGCAGGCGCCCGGCCGCTCCGCCGCCGAGCACCAGCGGGTCGGCCGCTGGGTGCTGGAGTCGCTGATCAACGTCGGCAGCGTCGACCGCGGTTTCCGCGCCGTCTACGGCACCTTCAGCGCCGAGGGCGAGTACGTCCGCCGCGACTACGACTTCAAGCTGATCGAGGAGGTCCCGGGCCCCGACGGCGGCGTCTACCTGCGCACCACCGACGAGGCGGTCAACGTCCTGGTCGGCGCCCTGGACACCGACGTCACCTCGGCCCAGATCGCCGCCGAGGTCAAGCTGGAGGTGCTGATCCGGCGCGGCCGCCTGGCCGACGCCCAGCTCGCCGCCGAGCAGGCCCGCTACCGCACCGTCCAGTACGCCGAGACGCTGCGCCGCGCCCTGGAGGCCACCCGCCGCAATGTGCGGGCCGTCGACTGGATGCGGGCCATCCCGGACCTCATCGACGAGGCGCTCGACCACATCGCCGACCGCTACCGGCACGAGAACGCGATCCTCACCAACATCCGCAAGGCCCGCGACGAGGCCGAGGAGCCGGAGCACAAGCGCCGCGCCGCCGAACTGGTCGACATCGTCAAGGACTGCATCCGCCGTCACACCCAGCTGCAGACCCGCCTCCTGGAGGCCGGCCCGCTGTTCCGCGCCGAACAGGACCGGCAGGCCTTCGCCACCCCCGGCGCGAGCAGCGGCATCGACCTCTACGGCCAGCTGCTCGCCCCGGTGCTGCGGCTGCCGATAGCGCAGGCCGTCCACCCCACCGGCGCGTTCTTCGCCCGCGGCACCGGCCTGCGCACCCCCGTCTCGGTCCGCGTCGCCGACCTGGTGGACCTGCTGCTCACCCCGCCGGTCGAGCGCGAGCACCTCGGCGCCGAACTGCCCGATCCGGACCTCGTCGCCACCCCCGACGACAGCCGGTTCTCCGAGGCCCAGCTGGAAGCGGCCCTCGACCTGCTCGACCTGCCCGCCGACGCGCCCCGCCGGCTCTCCGGCCTGCTCGCCGAGGCCCGCACGCAGGACCCGGAACTCCCGTACCTGGTCGCCCTGCTGGCCGTGCACGCGGCCAGCCCGCCGGTCGGCACCGCCTACCGGCAGGGCGAGGAACGGCTGCTGTTCGCCGTCGACGACGGAACCCCGCTGCGCGACCCGGAGTTCGGCGGCGCCGACCTCATCGTCGGCAGCGCCCTGCTCGACGCCGCCGGCATGGCCGCCGACCGCAAGGACGCCGGCTGACCCCCGGCCGCCCCGGCCCGACCACCCCCACCCGCACCCCCCGCAACGCCCCCGAGGAGCACCGCCCGTGACGACCCACACCGACACGTCCTGGGCACCCGAGACCGAACCGGCCGCCCCCGCGCCGATCACCCCGGCCGACGTCGCCGACGCCGCCCGGCTGGTCTCCTTCGGCCTCCAGGCCAAGCTGCTCCCCGCCCGCGACGCCGAGTACGCCGAACTGGTCCGCCGCCACCGCGAGGACCCGCCCTTCGCCCGCCTCGCCGACGCCGTCGCCACCGGCATGGGCCTGGTCGTCCTGGAGGTCTCCCCGCGCGCCGGCATGGCCGTCGCCGCCGCCGAGGACTCCGTCTTCGCCGTCCGGATGGGCGACTACTCGCGCCGCGCCGCCTCCGAGTCCACCGACCGCTTCCTGCACGGCCTCGCCCACCTGGCCGTCGCCGCGATGGCCTTCCCCCGCCCGGAGGACCTCGCCGACGACGGCTACCTCGGCCGGATCACCGTCAACGGCGTCGACTCCTTCGTCCGCCAGGCCTGCCGCCGCCTGGAGGAGCAGGCCACCGCCGACGGCGACAACACCGACCCGCAGAGCGACGCCCCCGGCCTGGAGGCCGCCTGGCGGGTCTGGGCCCGGCGCACCGCCACCGGCGCCACCAAGGACGCCCGCCGGCTCTCCGGCTCCACCATCGGCATCGTGGCGAAGGCGGTGCTGTTCCTGGTCGACTCCGGCTTCCTGCAGAAGGTCTCGGACGACGCCGGCGGCACCTACCGCACCACCGCCCGCTACCAGCTCCAGGTCCGCGACCTGGCCGGCACCGCCGCCATGGCCGAACTGCTCGACCTCGGCGTGGTCCCGGTCTCCGACGGCACGGCCTCCCTGCTGCCCCCGGACACCGGGGACGACCTGGTCGCCGACGCCGGCCTGCCGTTCCACTCCCTCTGACCGGACCGCGTCCGCCGGCGCCCCCGCGCCCTGCCGGCGCCCCCGCACCCCTCCGACCCACCCGCCTCCTGGAGAACCGCCGCACATGTACGAGCTCAACCGGGTCCGCCTGTACTCGATCGGACCGGCCGGCGCCCGCTACGCCGACACGGTGCTCGACCTGCGCGGCGTCGGCGAGCCCGTCGCCGATCCGGTGCCCCAGCAGATCGGCCTGTTCGGCGAGGAGGGCGACGGCCCGGTCCGCCGCCCCGCCCCGGCCGGCGTGCTCTTCCTGGAGAACGGCGGCGGCAAGTCCGTCCTGCTCAAGCTGATCTTCTCGGTCATGCTCCCCGGCCACCGCAACACCCTCGGCGGCGCCAGCTCCGGCGTGCTGCGCAAGTTCCTGCTCGCCGACGACTGCGGCCACGTCGCCCTGGAGTGGCAGCACACCGTCACCGGTGAGCTGATCGTGGTCGGCAAGGTCAGCGAGTGGCGCGGCCGTCAGGTCTCCTCCGACCCGCGCAAGTTCGCCGAGACCTGGTACTCCTTCCGCCCCGGCCCCGGCCTCACCCTCGACTCCCTGCCGGTCGCCGAACGGGTCAGCCTGGCCGGCGACCAGAAGGCCCGCGGCCGCCGCCGCACCATGAAGGGCTTCCGCGACGCCCTCACCGAGGCCGGCAAGGCCCACCCGCACCTCGACCTGGTCTTCGAGGACGGCCACGACCGCTGGACCGAACACCTCGGCGAGCTCGGCCTCGACCCCGAACTCTTCCGCTACCAGCGCGAGATGAACGCCGACGAGGGCGAGGCGGCCGGCCTCTTCGCGGTCAAGCAGGACAAGGACTTCACCGACCTGCTGCTGCGCGCCGTCACCGACACCCGGGACACCGACGGCCTCGCCGACCTCGTCCACGGCTTCGCCGCGAAGCTCGGCCTGCGCTCCGAACTCACCGCCGAACGCGACTTCACCGCCGGCTCCCTGGAACTCCTGGAACGGATCGCCGAGGCCACCACCGCCCGCGAGACCGTCCGCGAGGCCCACCGCACCGCCGAACGCCGCACCCGCCGGCTCGCCCACGCCCTCGCCTCCCGCGCCGCCGCCGAACGCGACCGCGCCGAGGACCTCGCCGTCGAGGTCGCCGCCGCCGCGAGCGCCGTCACCGCCGCCGAGACCGACCGCACCCGCCACACCCTGATCGCCGCCGAACTCACCCACCGGCACGCCTCGCTGGCCCTGGCCGCCGCCACCACCGAGGCCGCCGCCCTGCGCCGCGAACTCACCGACGCCCGCACCCTGCACTCCGCCTGGCAGGCCGCCGAGGCCGTGCTGCGCCACCGCGCCGCCGCCGACCGGGTGAGCCGGGTCGCCGCTGCGATCCGCGAGGCCGAGCTGGACGCCGCCCCCGCGCTCGCCGCCCGCGCCCGCGCCGCCACCGCCCTCGCCCGCGCCCTGGAGGGCGCCGCCGCGGCCGCCGAGGACCGCGCCGACACCGAGGAGCAGCGCGCCGCCGAACTCCAGGCCGACGGCTCCAAGGCCCAGAGCGACGCCACCGAGGCCGCCACCGCCGGCCAGAAGGCCCGCAGCGAGGCCGAGCACCTGCGCCAGCGCCTCGCCGAGGTCGAGCAGGAGACCGCCGCCGCCGTCGAGGCCGGCTTCATCGACACCGACGGCGACGTCGACCCGGCCCGCGCCGCCCTGCACGCCGCCGACGTCGAGAAGGCCGCCGCGGCCGCCCTCGGCCAGGCCCGCACCGCCGCCGAGGCCGCCGCCGCCCGGCTGCGCGAGGCCGCCGCCGCCACCGGCCGCGCCGAACTCGCCGCCGCCCGCGCCACCGACGCCCGCAAGTCCGCCGCCCGGGCGCTCGCCACCGAGCAGCGCACCGCCGCGCTGCTCGCCACCGAGCCCCGGCTCGCCGACCTGCTCTCGCTCACCCCCGCGCCCACCGACTGGAGCGAGGACGGACCGGGCGCCGAGGAGGACGCCGGCTTCCTCACCCCCGCCGTCCTCGACCGCAACGCCGAGTACCTGCGCGAACTCCTCGACGAGGCCATCGCCACCGCCGAACGCACCCTGTTCGACCTGCGCACCGCCGCCGCCGACGACTCCCGGATCCTGGCCGCGCTCGGCGACGGCGGCCTGCTGCCGCCCGGCCCGGACGTCCTCGCCACCGTCGAGTACCTCGCCGAGCACGGCATCCCCGCGCTGCCCGGCTGGCGCTACCTCGCCCAGTCCGTCGACCCGGCCGACCACGAGGCGATCCTCGCCGCCCGCCCCGAACTCGTCGACGGCGTCGTCGTCACCGACCCGCAGTCCCTCGACCGGGCCCGCGAGGCGCTGCGCGCCGCCGCCCTGCTGCCCCGCTCCACCGTCGCCGTCGGCGCCGCCGCCTCGCTGATCGCCCCGATCACCGACGAACCCGCGTTCTTCCTGGTGCCGCCGAACCCGGCCATGCACGACGAGTCCGCCGCCGACGACGAGCGCCGCGAACTGCGCGCCCGCGCCACCGCCCGCGAGGAGCACATCCGCGAACTCGCCGCCCGCCTCGGCGGCGACCGCGCGCTCGCCGCCCGCCTCGCCTCCTGGCACGCCAGCTGCCCGCCCGGCACCCTCGCCGAACTCGCCGGCGCCGCCGAGGCCGCCCGCGAGCACGCCGAGCAGGCCGCCGCCGCCCTGGCCACCCTGCGCGCCGAGCACGACGAGGCCGAGACCGACCACGCCGCCGCCGCCTCGGCCCACGAGGAGCACCGGGAGGTCGCCCAGCGCGCCCGTCGCCGCGCCGACGCCCTCTCCGGCCTCGCCTTCCGGCTGCGCGAGCGGGCCAACTGGAGCCGGCGCCAGCGCGAACTCGCCGAGGACGCCGCCGAGTGCGACCGCCGCCAGGCCGTCTGCGCCGAACGCGCCCGGACCTGCGACGAGGACCGCCGCGCCGCCCAGCGCGCCGCCGACGATGCCCGCCGGACCGCCCGCACCCTGCGCGCCGAGCGCGCCGAGATCTCCGCCGCCGAGCAGTCCGACGAGCCCGCCGAGGCCGCCCCCGCGGCGCTGCCCGCCCTGCGCGAGGCCTACCGCTCCGCCTCCCAGCTCTACGAGAAGGTCGGCGTCGGCGCCGACCTGCGCGCCGAACAGGCCCGCGCCGAGGGCGACGAGGCCGCCGCCGCGGCCGAACTCGACCGCCTCACCAACAAGGTCCGCACCCGCGCCGAGGAACTGCTCAACAGCCCCGACGGCGCCGACGGCCCGGCCCGCCAGGCCGCCGCCGCCCGCGCCGAGGAACTCGTCGCCACCATCGAGGCCCGCGCCGCGGCCGCCAGCGAGCAGCTCGGCCGGCTGCGCGGCGAGGCCGAACGCTCCGCCCCCGCCGACGGCGAGGCGCACACCGAGCTGCCCGAGGATCTCGTCCCCACCGACCCCGAGCACGCGCAGACCCTGCTGCGCAGCGCCACCAGCCGGCTCGCCGAGCGCCGCGAGGCCGTCGACGCCGCCCGTACCGCGCACGCCGACCTCCAGCGCACCTTCGAGATCGCCCAGGCCGCCGCCGCCGACTTCGACGAGCACGCCGGCCAGCTGCGCGACGGCCTGCGCGAGCAGCAGGACGACACCGAGGCCCCGGCCGAGCCGTACCTCGGCTCGCTGGCCGACGCCCGCACCGCCGCCGCCGAGGCCCGCCGCGCCCTGCGCACCGCCGCCGGCGAGCTGTCCTCCGCCGAACTCGCCGTCCGGGACGCCTCGGACGCGCTGGTCCGGCACGCCAACGCGGCCCGCTACGAGGTCGTCCGCACCCCGGCCCGCCAGCAGATCCGCGAGCTGCCCGCCTCCGCGCTGCCCGACCACGCCGCCAACTGGGCCGCCGCCTTCGCGCCCCGGCTGCGGGTGCTCACCGACGAACTCGCCCAGCTGGAGCGCAACCGCGGCTCGATCGTCGACCGGCTGCGCGGACTGGTCGAGTCCTCGCTGACCACCCTGCGCGCGGCGCAGCGGCTCTCCCGGCTGCCCGAGGGCCTGGGGGAGTGGTCGGGCCAGGAGTTCCTGCGGATCCGCTTCGAGGACCCGGACCACGCGAGCCTGGTCGAGCGCCTCGGCGAGGTCATCGACGAGGCCACCCGCGCCGCCGTCCGCAAGAACAGCGACCTGCGCCGCGACGGCATGTCGCTGCTGCTGCGCGGGGTCGCCGCCGCGATCGGTCCGAAGGGCGTGACGGTCGAGATCCTCAAGCCGGACGCGGTGCTGCGCGCCGAGCGGGTGAGCGTCGGGCAGATGTCCGACGTGTTCTCCGGCGGCCAGCTGCTGACCGCCGCCATCGCGCTCTACTGCACGATGGCCGCGCTGCGCGCCAACGACCGGGGCCAGTCCCAGCTGCGGCACGCGGGCACGCTGTTCCTGGACAACCCGATCGGCCGCGCCAACGCCACCTACCTGCTGGAGCTCCAGCGCGCGGTGGCGGACGCCCTCGGTGTCCAGCTGATCTACACCACCGGTCTGTTCGACACCACCGCGCTCGCCGAGTTCCCGCTGGTCATCCGGCTGCGCAACGACGCCGACCTGCGGGCCGGCCTCAAGTACATCTCGGTGGAGGAGCACCTGCGGCCGGGCCTGCCCGCCCCGCAGGACCCGGACGGCCCGGCCGTCCACGGCGAGATCACGGCCACCCGGATGTTCAAGCGCCCGGCGGAGGTTCCGGCCCCGCAGTGACCGCCGTAGCGTGGGGTCCATGCTGACGATCGCTCACTTCAGTGACATCCACCTGGGCCAGGACCACCACGGTGACGCGGGGGAGCGCGCCCGGCGGCGGGCCGAGCAGGTGGTGGCGTACCTCGACGCCCTGCCCGGCCTGCTGGACGCGGTGCTGGTCACCGGGGACCTCGCCGACCACGGGCTGCCCGCCGAGTACCGGGAGGTCGCCAAGGTGCTGGCCTCCCGGCACCCGGTGCTGCTCTGCCCGGGCAACCACGACGTGCGCGAGCCGTACCGGGAGGTGCTGCTCGGCGAGGCGCCGTCCGGCGGGCCGGTCAACCGGCTGCACGCGCTGCCCGGCGCGGACGTGCTGATGCTGGACTCCTCGATCCCCGGCCGGCACGACGGCCTGCTGGACGAGGAGACCCTCGGCTGGCTGGACCGCACGCTCGCCGAAGGCCCGGCGGACCGCCCGGCGGTGGTGGCCTTCCACCACCCGCCGGTGATCCTGCACCTGCCGTACGTGGACCCGATCCGGCAGTTCGGCGAGGACCGGCTGGCCGAGGTGCTGGACCGCCACCCGCGGGTGCGGGCGCTGCTCTGCGGCCACGCGCACACCGGGGCGGCGACCGGTTTCGCGGGCCTGCCGCTGCTGGTGGCGCCGGGCGTGGTCTCCACGGTCACGCTGCCGTTCGAGGGCACGCCGGAGATCACCTTCGAGCAGCCGCCGCTGATCGCCTTCCACCTGCTGGACGACGACGGCCGGCTCACCACCCACTACCGCGTGGTGAGCCCCGCCTGACGCGGCGCCGGGCCGCCGGGGTAGGGCGGCCCGGCCGGCGGCTGGTAGGGCTGCTGCGGCGGGCGGGGGCGCGGCGGGTACTGCTGCTGGTGGGGCGGGCGCGGCTGCTGGGTCCGCGGCGGGTACTGCTGCTGGGGCCGCGGCGGGTACTGCTGCGGGCGGGCCGTCGGCACGCGGCTGCCCGCCATCGGCGAGGCCGAGTTGGGCGCGCGCATCCGCTGCGCGGCGACCTGGCGGGAGATCAGGATCTCCAGCAGGCACCACATCGTTCCGAACACCCCCACCCCCATCGCCATCAGGGCCGGCGTCATCAGCCAGCTGTCGGCGTACGAGGACAGCGTCGCCACCACGATGCCCACCATGGTGAAGGCGAGGCAGAGCACCGCGCGGACGACGGCCCTGCGGACCTCGTCGGGAAGACGGCGGCGACGGCGGGCGGTTGGCATCGGGCGACCCCCAGGCGCGGACGGGTGGCGGACACGGGCGGGGCGGGCGCCGAGTCTACGCCCCCGCGCTCCACTCTGCCCCCTCGTACCCGGACCATGCGCGCGAATCCCCCAAACCGACACCAAATCGTGTGATCCGGCCCGGACCGTGTCGAACGTCCCGGCGAATTCCGGGCGCCGTCAGCCGAGTTGCTCGTCCAGCTCGGCCAGGGCGCCCTCGACGATGGTCCGCATCGCCTGCTCGGCCCGCTCCGGGTCCCCCGCGCAGACCGCCTCGGCGACCTCGCGGTGCAGCCGGATCGCGTACGGCTCCGGTTGATGGGGCATCAGATGGTACTCGGTCCGGCCGGTCAGCACCGCGCCGACGGTCTCCCGCAGGTGGGCGAACATCTCGTTGCGCGAGGCCCGCAGCACGGTGGCGTGGAACTCGATGTCGTGCCGCAGGAAGGTGTCCAGGTCGGCGGCGCGCGCGGTCATCGTCAACTCGACCGCCAGCGCGCTGAGCCGGCGCCGCTCGTCGTCGGTGGCGTGCCGGGCCGCGAGCGCGGCGGCGGCCGGTTCGACGGCGACCCGCAGCGAGCCGAGCGAGCGCAGCTGGGCGGGCCGGTCGGCGCCGGCCAGCCGCCAGCGGATCACCATCGGGTCGAAGACGTCCCAGTCGGCCCTGGGCTGCACGGTGATGCCGACCCGGCGGCGGGAGGCCACCAGGCGCATCCCCTCCAGGATCCGGACCGCCTCGCGGACCACCGTCCGGGAGACCCCGAACCGCTCCTCCAGCTCCTCGGCGCGCAGCACCGTGCCCTCGGGGACCTCCCCGGACGCGATGGCCGGCCCCAGTTCCGCGAGCAGTCGGCCGGGCAGCCCCTGGATCTCCATCCCGCCAGCCTAGACCTCGCCGGTCCGCCCGGTGCCGCCACCCCGGCCGCCCCCGGTTGCGTCCGGATCCGCCGGGTATCCGGGGGTCCGTCCCGACCCCGAGCGATCGGAATAAAAGTATGACGATTTGGTTTCCGACCCTTGAATACGTCATATCTTTGAGGCGATAGTGGCGCCAGGCAACGAAGGAGCACCACCCATGGCTCTCAGCGTCGAGAACCACGACACCCCCCACCCGCCCCTCACCGTCGTGGTGATGGGCGTCTCGGGTGTCGGCAAGACCACCCTGGCCCGCCTGCTGGCCGACCGGCTCGGACTCCCCTTCGCGGAGGCGGACGACTTCCACCCGCCGGCCAACATCGCGAAGATGTCGGCCGGCGTCCCGCTGGACGACCGCGACCGCGAGCCCTGGCTGCGCGCCATCGGCGCCTGGCTGAAGGAGCGCACCGAGGCCGGCAGCGGAGGCGTGGTCACCTGCTCGGCGCTCAAGCACGGCTACCGCGACCTGCTGCGCGAGGCCTGCCCGGACGCCTGGTTCCTGCACCTCAGCGGCCGGACCGAGCTGGTCGAGGACCGGCTCGCCCACCGCAGCGGCCACTTCATGCCGCCGTCGCTGCTCGGCTCCCAGTACGCCGCCCTGGAACCCCTCGGTCCGGAGGAGCGCGGCGCCGTGCTGGACGTCGGGCCGACCCCCGAAGAACTCGTCGAGAAGGCCGTAGCCCTGCTGCGGCCCGTCAATGGAGACCTCGCGTGACCCCGTCCCCCACCCTCACCGTGCTCGCGGCCGCCCCACCGGCCCTCCCGCACACCGGCAGCGACACCCAGCTGCTGATCGCGGTGCTGCTCAGCATCGGCGCCATCGTGCTGCTGATCACCAAGCTCAAGCTGCACCCGTTCCTCGCCCTGACCCTCGGCTCGGGCCTGCTGGCCGCCGTCGCGGGCGCGCCGTTCGACAAGCTGCTCACCAGCTTCTCCACCGGCTTCGGCTCCACCGTCGCGGGCGTCGGCCTGCTGATCGGCCTCGGCGCGATGCTCGGCAAGCTGCTCGCCGACTCGGGCGGCGCCAACATCATCGCGGACACCGTGCTGTCCCGCTCCGGCCCGCGGGCGCTGCCCTGGGCGATGGCGCTGATCGCCGCCGTGCTCGGCCTGCCGCTGTTCTTCGAGGTCGGCGTGGTGCTGCTGATCCCGATCGTGCTGCTCGTCGCCCGCCGCGGCAACGTCCCGCTGATGCGCGTCGGCATCCCGGCGCTGGCGGGCCTGTCCGTGCTGCACGGCCTGGTGCCCCCGCACCCCGGTCCGCTGGTCGCCGTCGACGCCCTCAAGGCGGACCTCGGCATCACCCTGGCGCTCGGCCTGCTGATCGCCGTCCCGACGCTGATCGTCGCCGGTCCGGTGTTCGCCCGCTTCGCCGAGCGCTGGGTCGGCCCGCTGGAGGTCCCGAAGCCGGCCACCCCGGTGGAGACGGCCGAGCGCGAGCACACCCCGTCCTTCGGCGCCGTGCTGGTGACCATCCTGCTGCCGGTCATCCTGATGCTCGGCAAGGCACTGGCGGACGTCGTGATCGACGACCCCAAGGCGATGCCGCAGCGGGTCTTCGACTTCATCGGCTCCCCGCTGATCGCCCTGCTCGCCGCGACCCTGCTCGGCATGATCACCCTGGGCCGGGCCGCCGGGTTCGACAAGGCCCGGATCTCCGACACCGTCGGCAAGTCGCTCGGCCCGATCGCCGGCATCGTCTTCATCGTCGGCGCGGGCGGCGGCTTCAAGCAGACCCTGATCGACGTGGGCGTCGGCAACGCGGTCAGCGAGTGGTCGTCCAAGTGGCACATCTCGGCGCTGCTGCTCGGCTGGCTGATCGCGGTGCTGATCCGGCTCGCCACCGGCTCGGCGACGGTCGCCACCATCACCGCGGCCGGCATCGTCGGCCCGCTGGCGGCGGACATGTCCTCCACCCACGCGGCCCTGCTGGTGCTGGCCATCGGCGCCGGCTCGCTGTTCCTGTCGCACGTCAACGACGCCGGCTTCTGGCTGGTGAAGGAGTACTTCGGGATGAGCGTCGGCCAGACGCTCAAGTCCTGGTCGGTGATGGAGACGGTGATCTCGGTGGTCGCGATCGCCCTGATCATGCCGCTCAGCCTGGTGATCTAGCTCCCGCGGCACGCGGAACGGGCGGGCGCTCCCCGAGGGAGCGCCCGCCCGTTCGTCGTTCCCGGCGGCGGGGCCGGCCGGGCCCCGGCGGGGGTCGGCCCCGGGGGCCGCACCGCCCGGGGGCGGGCCAGCCCCCCGGCACCCCCCCCCGGCCGGCACCCGCGGGCGCGCACGCCCCCCGGGG
>NZ_JBHYUU010000062.1:0-39248 GCF_042749955.1 Kitasatospora sp. NPDC059462
CAGCCCCCGTGAGGGGCGGCGGGCCAGGCACTTCCGCGTCCGGCCGGCACCGTCCGGTGCCGGCCGGGCCGGTCAGGCCGAGACCTTCGGCGGTGCCGGTTCGGCGGGCGTCTGCGGCTGGGCGGCGGCGCCGGGTTCGACGGGCTCGCCCCGCCGGGCGGCCCGGACCGCCGCGCGCTCCTTGAGCCGGCGCACCGGCCACGGGGTCCAGTTCTTGGCCTTCATCACCGGGGACTCCAGCAGGTGCCAGGAGAGCGCGGCCAGGACGACCGTGCCCGCCATGGCCAGGGCCAGGTAGACCGGCTTGCCGTGCTTGGCGTAGCCGAGCACCGCCAGCGCCTGCTCGACGGTGAACCCGTAGATGTAGATGCCGTAGGAGTAGTCGCGCTTGCGGCCGATCTTGTGGAACGGCCGGGGCAGCCGGATGGCCAGCCAGAGGAGCAGGTAGGCGAAGGCCGGGTAGCCGAAGACGAACAGGCCGCCGGTCCACAGGGTGAGGCCGAGCACGGCGGCGCAGATCAGCGCGAGGCCGTCGTGGATGACCAGCTTGTCGCGGTACAGCTGGAAGGTCGCGCCGATCATGAAGACGAAGACCAGGTGGATCAGCATGTGGACCGACATGGCGTCCAGGAACGGCACCATGACGAAGGACTGCTGGTCGCCGGGGATCCCGCGCAGCGAGGGCGCGTTCACCCAGTCGCGCAGGATGAGACCGCCGAGCGCGAGGGCGAGCAGCGGTATGAACCGCCGGGCCTTGCGGAGCACGCCGCCGGCCGCGAGCAGCCCGATCAGGACGTAGCAGAGGATCTCGTACTTCAGCGACCAGAGCGCGCCGTTCACCCCGGGGTCGAAGTTGGTGCCCTTGGCCCGGCCCTCCGCCATCACGCCGGAGATGTCCCAGCCGGTGCTCATGGCGGTGTTCCAGGTGCCCTTGAGGTAGTTCACCGGACCCTGGGGGTGGTCCCAGTAGCCGTCGAAGGTGCCGTGCTGCCAGTGGTACAGCAGCGGGACGATCACCAGCGCGGAGACCAGCAGCGATCCCCAGAGGCCGGGCAGGATGCGCAGCGCGCGGTGCCAGGCGTAGCGGCCGACGGTGCTGCGCGCGCCACTTCCGCTGATCATGAAGCCGGACAGGACGAAGAAGCCGATGACCGACATCTTGCCGATGTCCGTCTGCTGGCCGCTGCGGAGCCACAGCGGGTCGAGCCGTCCCCAGGCGATCGGGTACAGGTGGGAGACGACGACGGCGGAGGCGAGCAGCAGCCGGAGCACACCGAAGCTGTTGGCCCGGGAGGAGTACAACTCGGCCAGGGTCCCGCGACGGCCAGGCAGAGAAAGCCTAGGAGACATGAGAGCGGTTCATGCTTTCCGGAAGTGGAGACGCGGAGAAAGCCTCCGGCGCACGGGCCCGATCGGACCCTCGGGGGATCCTATCGAGCTTGCCGGAAGCCTTCACCGTGCTGGGCGAATCGTTAGCGGCCTGCGTCCGGGGACGAACCGTCCTTGGCCGCGTGCTCCCAGAGGGTGCGGACGGCCTCGCGCAGGCTGCGGCGCGGGGTCCAGCCGAAGGCCTGCTCGATCGCGGTGACGTCCAGCTGCTGCCACTCGGTCTCCGGGCCGGTGCCGTCCGGCGCCGGCACCTCGGTGACCTCGGTCGGCACACCGCTGACCTCGATCAGCAGCTCCACCAGCTCGCGGGCCGAACTCGCCCGGCCCAGGCCGACGTTGAGGACGGCTGGGGCCTTCGGGTCGGACGGGATCGCGGCCACGATCGCGTCGACGGTGTCCTGGAGGTCGACGAAGTCGCGCTGGGCGGTGAGCGGCTGCAGGGCCAGCTCGGCGGTGGTGCCGGCCGCCCGGGCCGCGGCCAGCTTGCCGGCCATCACGCCGAGCAGGCTGTGCGAGGGCTGCCCGGCACCGACCACGTTGCCGAGCCGGAGCACCACCGCGTCCAGGCCCTCCTCGCGCACGGCGGTCGCGATCAGCTCGGTGGCCTGGAGCTTGAGCTTGCCGTAGACCATGGACGGGTTCGGCGCGGAGTCCTCGGAGAGGCTGACGCCGATCGGGCAGAGCCCGTACTCGTGCACGGTGCCGAGGTGGACCAGGCGCGGGGGAGCGGGCATCGACCGCAGCGCCTCCAGCAGCCGGGTGACCATGCCGACGTTGGCACCCACCATCTGCTCGTCGGTCAGGCCCCACATGCCGCCGGCGGCGTTGACGACCACGTCGATCCGGTGCTCGGCGAGCAGCGCGGCCAGTGCGGCCGGCGGGTCGACGGTCAGGTCGAGCCGGGCGAACTCGCCGGGCAGGGCGTCGGCCGGCTCCTTGCGGGCGATGGTGAGCAGGTGGTGGCCCCGCTCGGCCAGGGTGGTGAGGATGGTGCGCCCGATGAAGCCGGTGCCGCCGAGGACGGCGATCCGGGGGAGGGCTGAGCTGCTAGCGGCCATGGCCTCTGGCTCCGATGGGTCGGTACGGGTGGGGCGGTGGGCGTTGCTCAGTAGCGGTCGGTGCCGGCGACGTGCCGCAGCAGCGTCCTGGTGCCCTCGCTGTGCCGGTTCTTGACCGCGCCCGGGACCATCGTGAGCGCGTGGATCCGGGAGGACAGGTGCAGCCGGGAGGCCTTGGCGGCCCGGGACCAGCCGTGCGCGTCCAGGCGGTCGGCGACGTCCCGGAAGAACCGGTTGGCCTCCTCGAAGCGGACGCCGGTGAAGGCCTGCGCGGAGGAGATGCTGACGGCGTGCCGGCGGTACTGGAAGGTGACCTTGTCGGTGATCATCATCTGCTCGCCGGTCTGCAGCAGGTCGATGACCAGCGCCAGGTCCTGGGTGACCTCCAGGTTGTCCCGGAAGCCGACCGCCTTCACGGCCTCGGTGCGCCAGCAGATGGAGGGGAAGAACAGCCAGTTGCCGCGGAGCAGGCTGATGGCCAGCTCCTCCCCGCTCATCAGCTTGCGGCCCTGGACCTTGGGCGCGTAGATGCGCTTCTTCGCCTGGTCCACCAGCCCCTCGGTGGGCGTGCCGTCGCCGTCGATGACCTGGACGCCCGGCTGCACCATGCCGATGTCCGGGTTGTCCTTGAGGACGGCCCGGGCGGTCTCCACGTAGTTCGGCAGCATGATGTCGTCGGTGCCCATCATGACGAAGTGCTGCTCGCGCACCAGGCCGAGGCACTTGCGGTAGTTGCCGGTGACGCCGAGGTTCTGCTCGTTGCGCTGGTACGAGACCCGCTCGTCGCCGAGCTCGGCGAACCAGCCCGGGACGTCCGGCTCCTTGCCGTCGTCCACCACGGTGAGCCGCCAGTTCGGGTCGCTCTGGGCCAGGACGCTGCGGACGGCCGCCTGCATGAGGGCGACGTTGCCGTAGTAGGGCAGCATGATGTCAAGAGTTGTCATGAGCGGCGCACCAGGTGTTTTCCGGGTAGGAGGGGACGGCGAGAAGGCTACTGGCCGCTGAGCGAGCGCCGGTAGCGAAGGCACTCCTCGTAGTCCGGCAGCAGGCCGGTCTCGATGGCCTCGGCCAGCGTCGGGGCGGCGGCGTCCCGGGCGGACAGCTGCGGGACCTCGGCCGGCCACTCGATGCCCAGGTCCGCGTCCAGCGGGTGCACCGCGTGCTCGCCGGTCGGGTTGTAGGTCTCGGAGCAGACGTACGACAGCGTGGCGTCGTCGGTCAGCGCGCAGAAGCCGTGGCCCAGGCCCTCGGAGATGTAGACCGAGCGCCGGTCCACGTCGTCGAGGCGGACGAACTCCCAGCGGCCGAAGGTCGGCGAGCCGACCCGCAGGTCGACGATCACGTCCAGCACGGCGCCGCGCACGCAGCTCACGTACTTGGCCTGGCCGGGCGCGACGTCGGCGAAGTGGATGCCGCGCACGACGTCCTTGGCGGAGACCGAGAGGTTGCCCTGGGCCATCCGCAGCGGGTGGCCGACCACCTCGGCGAGCCTGTCGAAGCGGTACCACTCCATGAACAGGCCGCGCGGGTCCCCGTGCTGCTGCGGGGTGATCTCCCAGGCGCCCTCGATGGACAGCTCACGGAACTTCATCGGGCGTCCTCCTCGTCCAGCAGGTTCAGCAGGTACTGGCCGTAACCGCTCTTCAGCAGCGGCTGCGCCAGCTCGCGCAGCTGGTCGGAGGTCAGGAAGCCGGCCCGCCAGGCCGCCTCCTCGACGCAGCCGATCTTGAAGCCCTGGCGCTCCTCGATGACCCGGACGAACTCCGAGGCCTGGACCATCGAGACGAACGTGCCGGTGTCCAGCCAGGCGGTGCCGCGGTCCAGGACGGTGACCTGGAGCTCGCCGCGCTGGAGGTAGGCGTCGTTGACGGCGGTGATCTCCAGCTCGCCGCGGGCGCTCGGGGTGATCGTGCGGGCGATCTCCACCACGCGGTTGTCGTAGAAGTAGAGGCCGGGCACCGCGTAGCGGGACTTCGGCCGGACCGGCTTCTCCTCGATCGAGATGACCTGGCCGGACTCGTCGAACTCGACCACGCCGTAGGCGGTCGGGTCGGCCACCGGGTAGGCGAAGACCATGCCGCCCTTGGGGTCGGTGCGCTGGGCGAGCCGGGTGCCGAGGCCGCTGCCGTGGAAGATGTTGTCGCCGAGGATCAGCGCGACCGGCTCGTCGCCGATGAAGTCCGCGCCGAGCACGAACGCCTGGGCGATGCCCTCCGGGCGCTCCTGGACGGCGTACTGGAGTTCCAGGCCGAGCTGCGAGCCGTCGCCGAGCAGCCGCTCGAACTGGTCGCGGTCCTGCGGAGTGGTGATGATCAGGATCTCGCGGATCCCCGCCATGATCAGCGTGGAGAGCGGGTAGTAGATCATCGGCTTGTCGAAGACCGGGAGGAGCTGCTTCGAGACTGCCCGCGTGAGGGGCCAGAGGCGGGAACCGGTGCCGCCCGCAAGAAGAATGCCGCGCATGGCGCACACCTTACGTGGCCTGCCCGACCCCGCGGCAACCAGCCTTCGGACGCCCACGCAGCACCCCGCGGACCCGGGACGGAGCGCCTCCGCGCGCGCACTATACTCAGCCGCACTATGCGTATCCTCGTCACCGGCGGCGCCGGATTCATCGGGTCCCAGTTCGTCCGCGCGCTGCTGTCGGCGGATCCCGCGGCCCGCGTCACCGTCTTCGACAAGCTGACCTACTCGGGCGTCGAGGAGAACCTCGCGCCGGTCGCCGACCACCCGGGCTACACCTTCGTCCGCGGTGACATCTGCGACATCGACGCCGTCGACCAGGCCATGCCGGGCCACGACGCGGTCGTGCACTTCGCCGCCGAGTCGCACGTCGACCGCTCCATCGCCGGCGCCGGCCCGTTCGTGATGACCAACGTCGTCGGCACCCAGGTGCTCCTGGACGCCGCCCGCAAGCACGGTGTCGGCCGCTTCGTGCACGTCTCCACCGACGAGGTCTACGGCTCGATCACCGAGGGCTCCTGGACCGAGGAGTGGCCGCTCGCGCCGAACTCCCCGTACTCCTCCTCGAAGGCCGGCTCGGACCTCCTCGCCCTCGCCTACCACCGCACCCACGGCATGGACGTGGTGGTCACCCGCTGCTCCAACAACTACGGGCCGTACCAGTTCCCCGAGAAGGTCATCCCGCTCTTCACCACCAACCTGATCGACGGCAAGCGCGTCCCGCTGTACGGCGACGGCGGCAACATCCGCGACTGGCTGCACGTCTCGGACCACTGCCGCGGCATCGACCTCGCGCTGCGCAAGGGCCGGGCCGGCCAGGTCTACAACATCGGCGGCGGCGTCGAGCTCACCAACAAGGAGCTCACCGGCCTGCTGCTGGAGGCCGCCGGCCAGGGCTGGGACATGGTCGACCGGGTCGAGGACCGCAAGGGCCACGACCTGCGCTACTCGCTGGACATCAGCAAGATCCGCGAGGAGCTCGGCTACGAGCCGCAGGTCACCTTCGAGGAGGGCCTCGCCTCGACCATCGCCTGGTACCGCGAGAACCGTGCCTGGTGGGAGCCGCTCAAGGTGAGGGCCGCGCAGCAGTCGTGAACCACGAGGGCAGCACGGCGCCGGCGCGCCGTTCCCCGCTGGCCAAGGTCGTCAGCGCTCTCCCCCCGGGCACCCAGCTGGTGATCGGGGGGACGGTGCTGCTCGGCGCCGCCTCCTACGTCCACCTGATGGCGGCCGGCTACAGCCTCGGCAAGCCGGAGATGGCCTCGGTCTCGCTGCTCTGGACGATCCTCATGTCGGTCGGCCTGGGGCTCTTCTTCCCGGTCGAGCAGGAGCTGACCCGGATCGTCGCCGCCCGCGCGGTCGGCGGCCAGGGCGCGGCGCCCGTCGTGCGCCGGATCCTGCTGATCACCGTCGGGATGCTGGCCGTGATGGCGGTCGGGATGGCGGTCGCCGTCCGGCCGCTGGCCCGCACCTTCTTCGACGGCCGCACCGACATGGTGATGGCGCTGGGCATCGCCTTCGCCGCGATGGCCGCGAGCAACGTCAGCCGCGGCGTGCTGGCCGGCCTCAACCGGTTCGGCGCGTACGGCGCCCAGCTGGCGGTGGACGGCGCGCTGCGGATCGCGCTGGCCGGCGGCTGCGCGGTGGCCGGCGTCCGCTCGCCGCTGGCGTTCGCGCTGATCCTCACCGTCGCGCCGCTGGTGGCCGTGGTGGCGACGGTCCGCCCGCTGCTCGCCGGGGTGAAGGCCGGTCCGGCGGCCGGCTGGGGGTCCCTCACCTCGGGCCTGGCGCCGCTGGTCGCCTCCACCCTGCTCTCGCAGGTGGTGGTCAACGCCGCGGTCGTCTCCACCCAGCTGCTCGCCCCGGACGACGCCGCCCTGGTGTCCGGCCTGCTGAACGCCGTGGTGCTGGCCCGTGTCCCGCTGTTCGTCTTCGGCTCGCTCCAGGCCTCGCTGCTCGCGGGCCTGTCGAGCACCGCGGCGTCCGGCGACCGGGCCGGGTTCTCCAAGCTGCTGGTCCGCACCTGCGCGGTCGTCACCGTGCTCGGCGTGGCCGGCGGCATCCCCGCCACCGTCCTCGGCCCGTGGCTGATCCAGGTGCTCTTCAAGGCCGATGACGTGCTCGGCTCGCTCGACTTCCTCTGGATGTCGGCCGGTACGCTCTGCTACATGCTCGCGATGGTGCTCGGCCAGGCGCTGCTGGTGCTGCATCGCCACCGTCTCCAACTGCTCGGCTGGGCGTTGGGTGTTGTTGCGCTGATCGTGACCACCCTGGTACCCGGCCCGATCGCGACCCGGGTCTGCCTCGCCTACACTGTTGGTTCGCTGGCCGCTGTCGCATGCATGTTCGCCGCGGTCTGGCTCACCTTCCTGCGGAAGCCGCCGACTTCTCCGGCCGGTTCCGCCGAGTCCGCCCGTCCCTCACTCGTGGACTCGGTATGACGACACGTCGCTGTCGCCGAGGCCCGCAGCCCGTCTTTCTTCGCACCCTGAAACTCGCGGCCGGCGGCCGCGGCATGGAGTCATGATGTCCGACTACGACGACGTGTGGCTGGTCATCCCGGCCTACAACGAGGGAACCGTCATCGCCGACGTGATCGAGGGGGCCCGGAAGACCTTCCCGAACATCGTCGTGGTCGACGACGGCAGCACGGACAACTCGTCCGAGCACATCATGACCACCGGGGCGCACCTGGTGCAGCACCCCGTCAACCTCGGCCAGGGCGCCGCACTGCAGACCGGTCTCAGCTACGCGCTCAAGCAGCCCGGCGCCAAGTACTTCGCCACCTTCGACGCCGACGGCCAGCACCAGACGCACGACGTCGAGAAGATGGTCGCCCTGCTCCGGGCCGACGAGGCCGACGTGGTCCTCGGCTCCCGCTTCATCGAGCAGACCGGCGAGGTGCCGTGGATCAAGCGGGTGGTCCTGCGGACCGCCGCGACGATCAGCCCCACCGCGCGCAAGCTCAACCTGACGGACTCCCACAACGGACTCCGTGTCATCAACCGCGAGGCCGCGACCAAGCTCCGCATCACCATGAACGGCATGGCCCACGCCTCCGAGATCGTCGCCTTCCTGGCGGCCTCGGACCTGCGGGTCATGGAGGTGCCGGTGGACATCCTGTACACCGACTACTCCCGTTCCAAGGGCCAGTCGCTGATCAACGGCGTCAACATCCTCTTCGACATCTCGCTCAGGGAGCGTGGCCGCAAGTGAAGTACATCTGGATCCAGTTGCTGCTCATGGTCGGCACGGGTGTGCTCGTGCTCGCCTTCGTCCGCCGCTGGGACGCCGCCCACACCCGCGCCTGGAAGCGGATGGCGTTCTTCGCCTTCGTCGTCGCCAACGTCTACGCGGTCCTGCGGCCGCAGGACGTGACCTGGATCGCCAACAAGCTCGGCGTCGGCCGCGGCACCGACCTGGTGCTCTACCTGCTGGTCGTGGCGATGGCGTTCATGACCCTGAACACCTTCATGCGCTTCCGCTCGCTGGAGAAGAAGCTCACCGACCTGGCCCGCACCGTCGCGGTGAACGACGGCCAGCGCGTGAACACCGACCGCTTCACCGAGTCCGAGGTCGGCGCCGACGAGCGCGTCGCGCAGCTCTAGGTCCTCATCGTTTCGGGAGAGCGGCAATCATGTCTGCGACGGCCACCGGGCCACGAATAATCGCGCGTCAGCGGCCTTCCTCGGAGGCCGCCGATGCCCGGCCGTCCCTGCTCGGACGGCTCGCGCCCGGGGCCGTCGAGGCAGCATCGGGAGTCCTGGTTGCCCTCGGGTTCACCTGGATCTGCACGTTCATCAAGGTCAACCCGATGCAGCGGGTCGGCCAGGTCAGCGGCCTCGCCGCGCTCCAGCTGCGGTTCATCCTGGCGTTCGTCGTCCTCGCCCTGCTGTGGTGGGCGGCGAGCCGCTGGTTCTCGCGCCCGCTCGCGCTGCGGACCGCCGCGGCCTCGCTGTCGGGCCTGGCCACCGGGCTCTACGCCGGCGGCGTGGCGGTCGCCCTGCGCGGCACGGTCTGGCCGCTCAACGCCAAGCGCGGTGACTCCGGGCAGCTGCAGCAGTGGACCGGCGACATCCTCGAAGGCCGCCCGATCTCCAGCGTCTACCCGCCGCTGTTCCCGCACCTGCTCGCCCGCTGGACCGACCTCCTCTACCCCGGCCAGCCCGGGCTGGGCCTGAAGATGCTCGGCCTGGTCCTGATCGCGTTGACCGGCCCGGCCGTCTACCTGGCGTGGCGGCTGCTGCTCCCGCCACTGTGGGCGCTGGCCATCGGCGTGGTGCCGGTCTTCCCGATCGTCCACGCGGCCAAGCCGTACGTCGACGTGGTGCTGCTGGTCCTCATCCCCGTCCTGGCCCGGTTCACCACCAGCCTGCTGCGCTCCACCGGGAAGAGCGTGCGGACCGCGCTGTTCACCGGCGCCGCCTACGGCCTCGCGCTGGCCCTCCTCTTCCTCTGGTACTCCGGCTGGTTCGTCTGGTCGGCGCCCGGGATGCTGGCGGTGATGGTGGTCACCCTGGCCAAGGTCCGGCGGCGGGGCAAGGACGCCGTCCTGCGGGCGGCCGCCCTGCTGGGCGCGACCGCCGCGGTCTTCCTGCTGGTGGCCGGCGTCTACCTGCAGCGGCTGCTCGCCGGGTCGGACACCCCCGACACCTACATGTACTTCGACACCAACGTCGACCCCGCGTACTTCGCGATGTGGCAGGGCGACTCGCCGGGCGTGATCGCCAACGGCGCCTGGCCGCTGCCGGGCGAGCTCGGCGGTGTCGGCGTGTTCGTGCTGCTGCTGATCGTCGGCGTGGGCGCCGCGCTCTGGCTCGGCGCGGCCCTGCCGGTGGTCCAGGTCGCCGCCTTCTGCATGCTCGGCGCCTTCCTGATGCGCTACTGGTTCGCCTCGCACATGGAGCGCGACCAGCTGGTGCAGCTCTACCCGCGCACCTCGGCCGAGCTGCTGTACTGCGGCATCGTGCTCTTCGGCATGGCCTGCTACCTGCTCAGCCGCAAGTACGCCACCCGCGAGGAGACCGGGACGGCGGAGTCCTCCGGCCGCGCCGTCGCGACCCCGGCCCTGCGGACCGGGGGAGCGGTGCTCTGCGCGCTCGCCTTCTTCTTCTCGATGGCCGGCTCCTCCACGGTCGACCGCTTCATGCCCGCCAACCAGGGCTCCTGGGGCTCGTTCGCGTGGTTCGCGCACACCACCCCGCTGCCGGACGGCAAGTGCCCGAAGTTTGCCCCGGAAGGCAAGTGCGGCTAGCAACGGCACCCGCCCTGTGAGGATTCGGCGGAGGATCTGCGGTTGGCACGGGTGTTGTGCGGCGTGGAAGAATCCCGAACGCCTCGGGGCACGACGCCCCCGCAGCCTGATCCAACCGAACGCCGCAGTGGAACGCACCTGCGGCCGGCGCCCCCCGGACGTGGCGGCGCCGCCTGACGGAAGTGGACCGAGATGACTGATCTGGCCCCGGACGTGGTCCGCGAGAAGGGCCCCTCACGCGAAGCCGGAGCCGCAGCGGCGCCGGCGGCACCGGACGCGGAGAAGCCCGCACTGCTGACCCGCCGCTGGGCCCAGATCACCGCGGAGGTCGTCGTCGGCGTCGTCGCGGCGCTGGGCTTCACGCTGCTCTGCACCCGGATCGACGTCAATCCGCTGAACCGGATCGGCCAGGTCAGCGGCCTCGCCAAGATCCAGCAGTACGTCACGATCATCGGCCTGCCGCTGCTCGCCGCGCTGCTGTTCACCGCCTACCGGGGCACCCTGCGCCGGCACCGGCTGACCCAGCGGCTGGTCTGCTCCGCACTGGCCGGCCTGTCCACCGGCGTGGTGGCCGGCGGCGTCGTGGTGGCCCTGCACGGGACCCCGTGGCCGCTCGGCGGACAGGAGGGCGACCCGAGTGTGCTGGTCCACATGGCCACCGGGTTCCTGGACGACAAGGGCCTGCCCGGCGTCTACCCGCCCGGCTTCCCGGCACTGATCGCGTTCTGGGCGAAGTACCGCTACAACGGCGTCGGCAGCGAGGGCTTCGCCCTGCACGACCTGCAGATCTTCTTCAGCGCGCTGGTCGGCCCGATGAGCTACCTGGCCTGGCGGCTGCTGCTGCGCCCGTTCTGGGCCCTGCTGATCGCGATCCCGGCCGCCGTGGTCTTCCTGGACCCGATCCGCCCGTACAGCCACGTGGTGATGATCATCCTGGTGCCGCTGCTGACCGCGGTCCTGCGCGAGCTGCGCCGCGCCGGCGATCTCCCGCTGCGCTCGGCCCTGCTGCGCGGGACCGGCTTCGGCGTCGTCTTCGGTCTGCTGTTCCTCTGGTACTCCGGCTGGTACCTGTGGTCGGCCCCCGGCATCGCCGTGCTGACGCTCTTCGTCTTCCCCTGGCGCCAGGGCCGCACCGCGGTCCGCAACGGGCTCGGCCTGCTCGCCACCACCGTGGTGAGCGCCGGGATCGTCGGCGCGCCGCTGCTCTACCAGCTGGTCAAGGTGGGCGCGGACGTCCCGGACCGGTACGGCTACATCATGACCTACACCGACCCGGCCTACGTGATGGGCTGGCTGTCGGACCGGGTCGGCACGACCACCTACCACGACTACCCGGACACCGGGGACCTCGCGGGCCAGACCGGCTTCACCCTGCTGCTGCTCGCCGGCGTCGGCCTGGGCATCGGACTGGGGCTGCGCAACCTCGCGGTGCGCACGGCCGCCGCGGTGCTGGCCGGGGCCTGGCTGATGCGGTTCACCTTCGCCGGGAAGATGGCGCAGAGCGGCACCGTCGCGCTGTACCCCCGGACCACCTGGATCATCCTCTACTGCCTGATGATCCTCGCCGTGCTCGGACTGATGGCCGCCTACCACCGCGGCAGCGGCTGGCTGGAGCGGGTGCTGCGCAAGGACGACGCGCCGGCCGGCACCACGGTGCTGTCGGGCCGGGCGACGCGCCAGCTCGCCGCCGGCCTGGTCTGCGCGCTCGCGCTGTTCGGCACCATGGGCGCCTCCTGGTCGGTCAACCGCTACATGCCCGAGCACGAGAAGTACGGGCGGATGGGCCTGGACGCCTGGCGGGCGCACACGATCAAGAAGGCCGACGGCAGCTGCCCGAAGTACGCGCCGGTCTCCGACTGCGCGGGCATCATCACCAAGGACTGGGAGCCGGACAAGGACGACAAGAAGTTCGTCTGGTGCGCCGGCGTCGCGACCGAGGACTGGCTGGAGGTCTGCGGCCGCCGCGCGCCGTGGGACAACGGCCCGCAGAAGTAGCAGGTCCGCGAGGGCCGGCAGGACCGTCCCGTCGGGGCCGGTGAGGGATGCCTCACCGGCCCCGATTGGCTTTCCGGCTCCCGCCTGTGGCAGTATGTCCAAGTTGCTCGGTTGAGTTGCCGATGCTGCGCGCCTCCCGCCGGGAGGACCGGAAGCGAGTCCCACGTACTCGTCGTTCCCGTGATGGCCGTCAAGCGTGAGTGTTACGCCACGGCAGCTGCGGGGCGGACGTACGGGAATCTTCCGGGAAGCGTGTGCGGGGCCTCGACCCGGCTCCCCCCACCCCGAAAGTTTGAAACCGACGAGTCCATCGCCGGTTTTTTGCAAGCGCGAGTGCGACACGCCCGAGCGCGGGGGTCGGAGCGGGGGTCGTGCAGTGACTAGGACAAAGGACTACAAAGTAGCCATGGCGGGACAGAAGATCCGCATCCGGCTCAAGGCCTACGACCACGAGGTCATCGACTCCTCGGCGAAGAAGATCGTCGAAACGGTGATCCGTACTGGTGCGCAGGTCGCGGGCCCGGTGCCGCTGCCCACTGAGAAGAACGTGTACTGCGTCATCCGCTCGCCGCACAAGTACAAGGACTCGCGCGAGCACTTCGAGATGCGCACTCACAAGCGTCTGATCGACATCCTCGACCCCACGCCGAAGACGGTTGACTCGCTGATGCGTCTCGACCTGCCGGCCGGTGTCGACATCGAGATCAAGCTCTGAGAGGCGCACCGAAGATGGCTAAGCAGATTAAGGGCATCCTGGGCGAGAAGCTCGGCATGACCCAGGTCTGGGACGAGAACAACCGGGTCGTCCCGGTGACCGTCGTCAAGGCCGGGCCGAATGTCGTGACCCAGGTCCACACCGCCGACAGCGCGGCCGGCTACAGCGCCGTCCAGCTCGGCTTCGGCGAGATCGACCCCCGCAAGGTGAACAAGCCCCTCGCGGGTCACTTCGCCAAGGCCGGTGTCACCCCGCGCCGCCACCTGGTCGAGATCCGTACCTCGGACGCGTCCGAGTACACCCTGGGCCAGGAGATCACCGCCGAGCTGTTCGAGGCGGGTGTCAAGGTCGACGTGACCGGCACCTCCAAGGGCAAGGGCTTCGCCGGTGTCATGAAGCGTCACAACTTCAAGGGCCTCGGCGCCGGTCACGGCACCCAGCGCAAGCACCGCTCGCCCGGTTCCATCGGTGGCTGCGCCACCCCGGGCCGCGTGTTCAAGGGCCTGCGCATGGCGGGTCGGATGGGCCACGAGCGTGTGACCACCCAGAACCTGACCGTGCACGCGGTCGACGCGGAGAAGGGTCTGCTGCTCATCAAGGGCGCCGTCCCGGGCCCGAACGGCGGCCTCGTCCTCGTCCGCACCGCGGCGAAGGGGCTGTGAAGGATATGAGCACCATTGACATCCTGTCGCCGGCTGGCGACAAGACCGGCAGCATCGAGCTGCCGGCCGAGATCTTCGACGCGAAGGTCAGCGTTCCGCTGATGCACCAGGTCGTCGTGGCGCAGCTCGCTGCGGCCCGTCAGGGCACCCACAAGACCAAGACTCGCGGCGAGGTCCGCGGTGGCGGCAAGAAGCCGTACCGCCAGAAGGGCACCGGCCGCGCCCGTCAGGGCTCGACCCGTGCGCCGCAGTTCGCCGGCGGTGGCGTCGTGCACGGTCCCGTGCCGCGCGACTACTCGCAGCGGACCCCGAAGAAGATGATCGCCGCCGCCCTGCGCGGTGCGCTCACCGACCGGGCCCGCCACAACCGCATTCACGTCGTCACCGGCGTGACCGCGACCGAGGCGCCGTCGACCAAGGCCGCCAAGAGCCTGTTCGGCAAGATCACCGAGCGCAAGAACGTCCTCCTGGTCGTCGAGCGTGCGGACGAGCTGGGCCTGAAGTCCGCTCGCAACCTGCCGAACGTCCACATCCTGGACGCCGGTCAGCTGAACACCTACGACGTGCTCGTCTCCGACGATGTGGTCTTCACCCAGGCCGCCTTCGAGCGTTTCGTGGCCGGTCCGGCCGCGTCCGCCAAGGCCGTTGCCGCTGAGGGCGAGCTCGAAGGGAGCGCCGCCTGATGAGCGACGTTACGAGCAAGACGTTCACGGACCCCCGTGACGTCCTGGTGAAGCCGGTCATCTCCGAGAAGAGCTACAGCCTTCTCGACGAGAACAAGTACACGTTCATCGTGTCGCCGGGCGCCAACAAGACCCAGATCAAGCAGGCCGTCGAGGCCGTCTTCTCGGTCAAGGTCGAGGCTGTCAACACGATCAACCGTCAGGGCAAGCGCAAGCGCTCCAAGACGGGTTTCGGCAAGCGCAAGGACACCAAGCGCGCCATCGTGACGCTGGCCGAGGGCAACCGCATCGACATCTTCGGTGGTCCGACCTCCTGACGGAGGCCGTGATCGTCGATCAAGACGAGGACGAAAATGGGTATCCGCAAGTACAAGCCGACTACGCCGGGCCGTCGTGGCTCCAGCGTGGCCGACTTCGTCGAAATCACGCGGTCCACGCCGGAGAAGTCGCTGGTTCGCCCCCTGCACAGCAAGGGCGGCCGTAACAACGCCGGTCGTGTCACCGCTCGCCACCAGGGTGGCGGTCACAAGCGCGCCTACCGCGTGATCGACTTCCGTCGTCACGACAAGGACGGCGTGCCGGCCAAGGTCGCGCACATCGAGTACGACCCGAACCGCACCGCGCGCATCGCGCTCCTGCACTACGCGGACGGCGAGAAGCGCTACATCATCGCGCCGCGCGGCATCGCGCAGGGTGACCGGATCGAGAACGGCGCCGGCGCCGACATCAAGCCGGGCAACAACCTGCCGCTGCGCAACATCCCGGTCGGTACCACCATCCACGCGGTGGAGCTGCGTCCCGGTGGCGGTGCCAAGCTGGCCCGCTCGGCCGGTTCCGGCATCCAGCTGCTGGCGCGTGAGGGCAAGATGGCGCACCTGCGCATGCCCTCCGGCGAGATCCGCCTGGTGGACGCGCGCTGCCGCGCGACCGTCGGCGAGGTCGGCAACGCCGAGCAGTCGAACATCAACTGGGGCAAGGCCGGCCGTATGCGCTGGAAGGGCGTCCGCCCGACCGTGCGTGGTGTGGCCATGAACCCGATCGACCACCCGCACGGTGGTGGTGAGGGTAAGACCTCCGGTGGTCGCCACCCGGTCTCGCCGTGGGGTAAGCCCGAGGGCCGTACCCGTCGCCCGAACAAGGCGTCGGACAAGCTCATCGTGCGCCGCCGCAAGACCAACAAGAAGCGCTAGGAGCAGGTCAGATGCCGCGCAGTCTCAAGAAGGGCCCCTTCATCGACGGCCACCTCATCAAGAAGGTGGACGCGCAGAACGAGGCGGGCACGCAGAACGTCATCAAGACCTGGTCCCGTCGCTCCGTGATCTCCCCGAGCATGCTCGGCCACACGATCGCGGTTCACGATGGTCGCAAGCACGTCCCGGTGTTCGTCACCGAGTCGATGGTCGGCCACAAGCTGGGCGAGTTCGCTCCGACCCGCACCTTCCGCGGCCACGTCAAGGACGACCGCAAGTCGAAGCGTCGCTAGTCGCCTGAGCTTCACCGCCAGACCGACTCAATGACTTACTCCATTAAGGGGACAACCATGGAAGCCAGGGCTCAGGCGCGGTACATCCGCGTGACGCCCATGAAGGCCCGCCGCGTGGTGGACCTCATCCGCGGCCTGCCGGCCACGGAGGCCCAGGCGGTCCTGCGTTTCGCTCCGCAGGCCGCCACCGTGCCGGTCGGCAAGGTGCTCGACAGCGCCATTGCCAACGCCGCGCACAACTACAACCACTCCAACGTGGACGACCTCTACATCTCCGAGGCGTACGTTGACGAGGGTCCGACCCTGAAGCGGTTCCGTCCGCGTGCCCAGGGCCGTGCCTACCGGATCCGCAAGCGGACCAGCCACATCACCGTGGTCGTCAGCAGCAAGGAAGGGACCCGGTAATGGGCCAGAAGGTTAACCCGCACGGGTTCCGCCTCGGCATCAGCACGGACTTCAAGTCCCGCTGGTACGCCGACAAGCTGTACAAGGACTACGTCAAGGAAGACGTTGCCATTCGTCGCATGATGACGAAGGGCATGGAGCGCGCCGGCATCTCCAAGGTCGAGATCGAGCGCACCCGGGACCGGGTCCGCGTCGACATCCACACCGCTCGCCCCGGCATCGTCATCGGCCGCCGCGGCACCGAGGCCGACCGCATCCGCGGCGACCTGGAGAAGCTGACCGGCAAGCAGGTCCAGCTGAACATCCTTGAGGTCAAGAACCCCGAGCTGGACGCCCAGCTCGTGGCTCAGGGCGTCGCGGAGCAGCTGTCCTCCCGCGTCTCCTTCCGCCGTGCCATGCGCAAGTCGATGCAGGGCACCATGAAGTCCGGCGCCAAGGGCATCAAGGTCCAGTGCTCCGGTCGTCTCGGCGGCGCCGAGATGAGCCGTTCGGAGTTCTACCGCGAGGGCCGTGTGCCGCTGCACACCCTGCGCGCGAACGTCGACTACGGCTTCTTCGAGGCCAAGACCACCTTCGGCCGCATCGGCGTGAAGGTCTGGATCTACAAGGGCGACGTCAAGAACATCGCCGAGGTCCGCGCTGAGAACGCCGCTGCCCGCTCGGGCAACCGCCCGGCCCGTCCCGAGGGTGGTCGTCCCGCCCGCGGTGGCGAGCGTCGTGGTGGCGAGCGCGGTGGCCGTGGCCGTCGTCCCGCCGCTGCCGAGGCCCCCGCGGCCCCGGCCGTCGAGGCTCCGGCTGCCGAGAACACCGGAACGGAGGCCTGACCGCAATGCTGATCCCCCGTCGGGTCAAGCACCGCAAGCAGCACCACCCGAAGCGCCGCGGCGCTGCCAAGGGTGGCACCGAGCTGGCGTTCGGCCAGTTCGGCATCCAGGCCGTGACCCCGGCCTACGTGACGAACCGTCAGATCGAGTCCGCTCGTATCGCGATCACCCGTCACATCCGTCGTGGCGGCAAGGTCTGGATCAACATCTACCCGGACCGTCCGCTGACCAAGAAGCCGGCCGAGACCCGCATGGGTTCCGGTAAGGGTTCGCCGGAGTGGTGGATCGCGAACGTGCACCCGGGTCGGGTCATGTTCGAGCTGTCGTACCCGAACGAGAAGGTTGCTCGTGAGGCGCTCACCCGCGCCGCCCACAAGCTGCCGATGAAGTGCCGGATCGTCCGGCGCGAGGACGGTGAGAGCTGATGTCGGCCGCTACCAAGGCTGCTGACCTCCGCCAGCTGGACAACGAGGCGCTCGTTGCCAAGCTGCGTGAGGCCAAGGAGGAGCTGTTCAACCTCCGCTTCCAGGCGGCGACCGGGCAGCTCGACAACCACGGACGGCTCAAGCTCGTCCGTAAGGACATCGCGCGGATCTACACCCTGATGCGCGAGCGCGAGCTGGGCATCGAGACGGTGGAGAACGCCTGATGACTGAGAACACCAACGAGACGCGCGGTTTCCGCAAGACCCGTGAGGGTCTCGTCGTCAGCGACAAGATGGACAAGACCGTCGTCGTCGCCGTCGAGGACCGCGTCAAGCACGCTCTGTACGGCAAGGTCATCCGCCGTACGAACAAGCTGAAGGCGCACGACGAGCAGAACGCGTGCGGTGTCGGCGACCGTGTCCTCCTCATGGAGACCCGGCCGCTGTCCGCGACGAAGCGCTGGCGCGTCGTCGAGATCCTCGAGAAGGCCAAGTAACGAAGCCGATGAGGTACGGCCGTATGTGCAACGGGCCCCGCGCGGGCGCCGGTGTGAGCAGCGGCCGGCCCGTCGACTCTCGTTGACGATCAGGAGAACGTTGTGATCCAGCAGGAGTCGCGACTGCGTGTTGCCGACAACACTGGTGCCAAGGAGATCCTTTGCATCCGTGTTCTCGGTGGCTCCGGTCGCCGCTACGCCGGCATCGGGGACGTCATCGTCGCGACCGTCAAGGACGCGATCCCCGGTGGTTCGGTGAAGAAGGGTGACGTGGTCAAGGCCGTCGTCGTCCGCACCGTGAAGGAGCGCCGTCGTCCGGACGGTTCCTACATCCGGTTCGACGAGAACGCCGCCGTCGTCCTCAAGAACACCGAGGGTGACCCCCGCGGTACCCGCATCTTCGGCCCGGTGGGCCGCGAGCTGCGCGACAAGAAGTTCATGAAGATCATCTCGCTGGCGCCGGAGGTGCTCTAACCCATGGCGAACAGCATGAAGATCAAGAAGGGTGACCTGGTTCAGGTCATCACCGGCAAGGACAAGGGCAAGCAGGGCAAGGTCATCCAGGCCCTGCCGGCCGAGAACAAGGTCCTGGTCGAGGGTGTGAACCGGGTCAAGAAGCACACCAAGCCGGGTCCGGGCACTCAGGGTGGCATCGTCACCGTCGAGGCCCCGGTGCACGTCTCCAACGTCCAGCTGGTCGTGGAGAAGGACGGCAAGAAGGTCGTCACCCGCGTTGGCTACCGCTTCGACGACGAGGGCAACAAGATCCGCGTTGCCAAGCGAACCGGTGAGGACATCTGATGTCTGAGACGTCTGTTGAGAAGGTGGCCCCCCGCCTCAAGGAGAAGTACAACTCCGAGGTCAAGGGCCAGCTGCAGGAGCAGTTCTCGTACGAGAACGTCATGCTGACGCCGGGCCTGGTCAAGGTCGTCGTCAACATGGGTGTTGGCGAGGCCGCCCGTGACAGCAAGCTGATCGAGGGCGCGATCCGCGACCTGACCGCGATCACCGGTCAGAAGCCGGCCGTGACCAAGGCTCGTAAGTCCATCGCGCAGTTCAAGCTGCGCGAGGGCCAGCCGATCGGCACGCACGTCACCCTCCGCGGTGACCGCATGTGGGAGTTCCTGGACCGTCTGGTGTCGCTGGCCCTGCCGCGTATCCGTGACTTCCGTGGCCTCTCCCCGAAGCAGTTCGACGGCCGTGGCAACTACACCTTCGGTCTGACCGAGCAGGTTATGTTCCACGAGATCGACCAGGACAAGGTCGACCGTCAGCGCGGTATGGACATCACCGTCGTGACCACCGCTCAGACCGACGACGAGGGCCGGGCGCTGCTGCGCGCTCTGGGCTTCCCGTTCAAGGAGGCGTGAGCCAATGGCGAAGAAGTCCCTCATCGCGAAGTCCGAGCGCAAGCCGAAGTTCGGCGTCCGGGCCTACACCCGGTGCCAGCGCTGCGGCCGTCCGCACTCGGTGTACCGCAAGTTCGGCCTCTGCCGTGTCTGCCTCCGTGAGATGGCGCACCGCGGCGAGCTGCCGGGCGTGACCAAGAGCTCCTGGTAATCCAGCAGCCCTAGGCACACCAGCGACACAGAGGTGCCCGATCCCACACCGCCCGTTTTTGGGCTGCCGTACGGAATCCCGTAAGGTAGTGGGGTCGGGCCCCCTGTCACGGCGTCTCCATGGACAGCCGTGGCCCTTCCCCGCGAGGGAGGGCTCGCATCCCAGTCTTACTACGTCGCAGGTCCCCTGCGCTTGTGCCCCTGACGGACTCCCCGGAGTGCGACAGGGGGACCTGGTGCGGAGAAACCGCGGCGAGAGAGGCCTGAGGCCATCATGACCATGACCGACCCCATCGCAGACATGCTCACGCGTCTGCGTAACGCGAACTCGGCGTACCACGACTCCGTGGCGATGCCGGCCAGCAAGATCAAGGCGCACGTCGCCGAGATCCTGCAGCAGGAGGGTTACATCTCCTCCTACAAGGTTGAGGAGCCCGTCGAGGGCGAGGTCGGCAAGAAGCTGACCATCGAGCTCAAGTTCGGCCCCAACCGTGAGCGCTCCATCGCCGGCATCAAGCGCATCAGCAAGCCGGGTCTGCGCGTTTACGCAAAGTCCACCAACCTGCCGAAGGTGCTCGGCGGCCTGGGCGTGGCGATCATCTCCACGTCCTCGGGTCTCCTCACCGACAAGCAGGCCGCCAAGAAGGGCGTAGGCGGAGAAGTTCTCGCCTACGTCTGGTAATTCGGGAAAGGGAGGTACAGCAATGTCGCGCATTGGACGGCTGCCCATCCAGGTTCCCGCTGGTGTGGACGTCACCATCGATGGCCAGGCGGTCTCGGTGAAGGGCCCCAAGGGCTCGCTCACCCACGTCGTCGCTGAGCCGATCGAGATCGGCAAGGGCGAGGACGGCACCGTTGTCGTCACCCGCCCGAACGACGAGCGTCGCTCGAAGGCCCTGCACGGCCTGACCCGCACGCTGGTGGCGAACATGATCACCGGCGTGACCGCGGGCTACCGCAAGTCGCTGGAGATCAGCGGTGTTGGTTACCGTGTCGCGGCGAAGGGCTCCGACATGGAGTTCTCGCTCGGCTACAGCCACCCCATCCTGGTCACCGCGCCGGAGGGCATCTCCTTCGTCGTCGAGTCGCCCACCAAGTTCCACGTGGACGGCATCGACAAGCAGAAGGTCGGCGAGATCGCCGCGAACATCCGCAAGCTGCGCAAGCCGGACCCGTACAAGGCCAAGGGTGTCAAGTACGCGGGCGAGGTCATCCGCCGCAAGGTCGGAAAGAGTGGTAAGTAAGCGATGAGTGTCTCTGTCAAGATCGGCAAGGGCAACGCCTACAAGAGCGCCGCTCGCAAGCGCCGCGCGATCCGCGTTCGCAAGCGCATCGTCGGCACCGAGGTGCGTCCGCGTCTCGTCGTGACGCGCTCGAACCGCCACATGGTCGCCCAGGTCATCGACGACGCCAAGGGTCACACCCTGGCGTCGGCGTCCACCCTCGACGTGTCCATCAAGGGCGCCGAGGGCGACAAGACCGAGCTGGCCAAGAAGGTCGGAAGCCTGGTCGCCGAGCGCGCCAAGGCTGCCGGCATCGAGTCGGTCGTCTTCGACCGCGCGGGCAACCGGTACGCCGGCCGCATCGCCGCCCTGGCGGACGCGGCCCGTGAGGCCGGGCTCGACTTCTAAGCCGCTCGTCGACTCTGTCGGCGGACGTAATCGAGAGAGGTAATTCCAATGGCTGGACCCCAGCGCCGCGGTAGCGGCGCCGGCGGCGGCACCGGTGGCGAGCGGCGCGACCGTAAGCGTGACGACCGGGGCAACGCCCCCGCCGTCGAGAAGACCGCTTACGTCGAGCGCGTCGTCGCGATCAACCGTGTCGCCAAGGTTGTCAAGGGTGGTCGTCGCTTCAGCTTCACCGCGCTGGTCGTGGTGGGCGATGGCGAGGGCACCGTGGGTGTCGGTTACGGGAAGGCGAAGGAGGTTCCGGCCGCCATCGCCAAGGGCGTTGAGGAGGCCAAGAAGAACTTCTTCAAGGTCCCCCGTATCCAGGGCACCATCGCTCACCCCGTCCAGGGTGAGAAGGCCGCGGGCGTCGTGCTGCTGAAGCCGGCCGCCCCCGGTACCGGTGTTATCGCCGGTGGCCCGGTGCGCGCCGTCCTGGAGTGCGCCGGCGTTCACGACATCCTGTCGAAGTCGCTCGGCTCGGACAACGCGATCAACATCGTGCACGCCACCGTTGCCGCGCTCAAGCAGATCCAGCGCCCCGAGGAGGTGGCCGCCCGTCGCGGTCTGCCGCTCGAGGACGTGGCTCCGGCCGGTCTGCTCCGCGCTCGGGCTGCTGCTGGGGTGAGCGCCTGATGGCTCGCCTGAAGATCACGCAGACCAAGTCGTACATCGGCAGCAAGCAGAACCACCGTGACACCCTGCGCTCGCTTGGTCTCAAGCGGATGCACGACGTCGTGGTGAAGGAGGACCGTCCCGAGATCCGCGGGATGGCCCACACGGTCCGTCACCTGGTGACGGTTGAGGAGGTGGACTGATCATGGGCGACAACCCGATCAAGATCCACAACCTGCGTCCCGCCCCGGGTGCCAAGACCGACAAGATCCGCGTGGGTCGTGGTGAGGGCTCCAAGGGTAAGACCGCCGGTCGTGGTACCAAGGGCACCAAGGCCCGCTACCAGGTTCCGCAGCGCTTCGAGGGTGGCCAGATGCCGCTCCACATGCGTCTGCCGAAGCTGAAGGGCTTCAAGAACCCGTTCAAGATCACGTTCCAGGTCGTCAACCTCGACAAGCTGGCCGAGCTCTACCCGCAGGGTGGCGAGGTCACGGTCGAGGACCTGGTCGCCAAGGGCGCGGTTCGCAAGAACTCCCTCGTCAAGGTGCTCGGCACCGGCGAGATCTCGGTCGCCCTGCAGGTGACGGTGGACGCCGTCTCCGGCTCGGCCGCCGAGAAGATCACCGCCGCCGGCGGTACCGTCACCGAGCTCGTCTGAGCCCGCTGACTCCGCGAGCCCCGCGTCTCCCGCTCCGGGAGGCGCGGGGCTCGCGCCTTTTTCCGGACCCTCCGGCGGGCGGCCGTCCGCACGGGGGCGACGGGGCCCTCGTTCTTTTGTGTGGCAAAACCGGGCATCCCGTACCCCGTGAGTGGGGGAGGGGCGGTACACGCTTCTTTCGAGCGGCCGTGCACTGTTAGAGTCCGTGGAGTTCCCTTGTAGGCTGCGCATAGGCTCGCCTGTGCCGTCTGTAACGGAGCCCGATCCGCAAACTCCCCATTCAGGACCGACCCTCCCGCCGACGACGCGCGGGAGGCGCAGGAGGCACCGTGCTCAGTGCGTTCGCGCGGGCGTTCCAGACGCCCGACCTGCGCAAGAAGCTGCTGTTCACGCTGGGCATCATGGTGCTGTTCCGGCTGGGCTCGCACGTTCCCGTACCAGGGGTCGACTTCGAGGCGGTACACGCCTGCATCAAGGAGACCAAGAACAACGGCCTCTTCGGGCTGGTGAACCTGTTCTCCGGCGGAGCCCTGCTCCAGCTGACGATCTTCGCCCTCGGCATCATGCCGTACATCACGGCGAGCATCATCCTCCAGCTCCTCACGGTCGTGATCCCGCGACTGGAGGCGCTGAAGAAGGAGGGTCAGTCCGGCCAGGCGAAGATCACCCAGTACACCCGGTACCTGACGATCGCGCTGGCGGTGCTCCAGGGCACCGGCATCGTGGCGACCGCGTCCAGCGGCGCCCTGTTCTCGGGCTGCGTCTACGCCAACCAGATCGTGCCGGACACCGGCGTGTTCCGGATCGCCGTCATGGTCCTGACCATGACCGCCGGCACCACGGTGATCATGTGGCTCGGTGAGCTGATCACCGACCGCGGCATCGGCAACGGCATGTCGCTGCTGATCTTCACCTCGATCGCCGCCCAGTTCCCCACCTCGATGTGGGCGATCAAGCAGTCCGGCACCATCGGCGGCGGCTGGGTCGAGTTCCTCTCGGTCATCGCGATCGGCGTCATCGTTGTGATGCTCGTCATCTTCGTCGAGCAGGCGCAGCGCCGGATCCCGGTCCAGTACGCGAAGCGGATGATCGGCCGCCGGGCCTTCGGCGGCACCTCGACCTACATCCCGCTCAAGGTGAACCAGGCCGGTGTCATCCCGGTCATCTTCGCCTCGTCGCTGCTGTACATCCCGGCCCTCGTGGTCCAGCTGACCAACAGCCAGGCCGGCTGGGCGGTGTGGATCAACCAGCACTTCGTGCGCGGTGACCACCCGATCTACATGGCCACCTACTTCCTGCTGATCGTCTTCTTCGCCTTCTTCTACGTCGCCATCTCCTTCAACCCCGAAGAAGTTGCCGACAACATGAAGAAGTATGGTGGGTTCATCCCGGGTATCCGGGCCGGCCGTCCGACGGCCGAGTACCTGAACTACGTGCTCACCCGCATCACGTGGCCGGGTTCGCTCTACCTGGGCCTGATCGCGTTGATCCCGATGATCGCCCTCGTCGCGTTCGGACAGCAGACCAACTTCCCGTTCGGCGGCACCAGCGTCCTCATCGTCGTCGGCGTCGGACTCGAAACTGTGAAGCAGATCGAGAGCCAGCTCCAGCAGCGCAATTACGAAGGGTTCCTCCGCTGATGCGTATCGTCCTCGTCGGACCCCCCGGGGCCGGGAAGGGTACTCAGGCGCACCTGCTCGCCAAGACCCTGTCCATCCCCCACATCTCCACCGGCGACCTGTTCCGCGCCAACATCGGCCAGGGCACCCCGCTGGGCGTCGAGGCCAAGAGCTACATGGACGCGGGCCGCCTGGTGCCCGACGAGGTCACCATCGGGATGGCCAAGGACCGCATGCTCCAGGAGGACGCCGCCAACGGCTTCCTGCTGGACGGCTTCCCGCGCAACCTGGGCCAGGCGAAGGCGCTGGACGAGTTCCTCGCCGAGCAGGGCATCGAGCTCGACGGCGTGCTCGACCTGGAGGTCCCCGAGGACGAGGTCGTCCGCCGGATCGCCGGCCGCCGGCTGTGCCGCAACGACGGCGGCCACGTCTTCCACGTGGACTACAACGCGCCGAAGGTCGAGGGCGTCTGCGACGAGTGCGGCGGTGAGCTGTACCAGCGCTCGGACGACACCGAGGAGGCCGTGCGGACCCGGCTGGAGGTCTACCACACGGAGACCGAGCCGATCATCGACTACTACCGCCAGCAGGGCCTGATCGCCACGATCCCGGCCCTCGGCAAGGTCGACGAGGTCACCGCGCGCGCGATCGAGGCGCTGAAGCAGGACAGCTGATTTTTCAGTGGTGCCGTACGGTGGAACGAGTGCACGGCCGCGCGGCAAGGACCGGGCGGGAACCCAAGGAAGGCGTGACCAGATGGTGGAGATCAAGACCCCCGAGCAGATCGCGAAGATGCGAGCGGCCGGGCTGGTCGTCGCCGAGGCGCTCAAGGCGTGCCGCGAGGCGGTCGCCCCGGGAATCACCACCCAGGAGCTCAACGACATCGCCGACAAGGTCATCACCGACCACGGCGCCACCTCGAACTTCCGGGCCCACCACGGCGGCCTCTGGTTCCCGGGCGTGATCTGCGCCTCGGTGAACAACGAGGTCGTCCACGGCATCCCCGGGGAGCGGGTGCTGCAGGAGGGCGACCTCATCTCGATCGACTGCGGCGCGATCCTGGACGGCTGGCACGGCGACGCGGCGATCACCGTCGCGGTCGGCGAGGTCGCCCCGGAGGTGGAGATGCTGAGCCGGGTCACCGAGGGCTCGATGTGGGCCGGCATCGCCCAGATGAAGAAGGGCAACCGCCTGGTCGACGTCTCCAAGGCGATCGAGGGCTTCATCCGCCGCCAGCCGCTGCCGCCCAAGGGCAAGTGGGGCATCACCGAGGGCTACGGCGGCCACGGCATCGGCACCGCGATGCACATGGAGCCGCACGTGCTGAACTACGTCGAGCGCGGCCGCGGCAAGGGCCCGAAGCTGATCCCCGGCACCGTGCTGGCCATCGAGCCCATGGTGTCGCTGGGCACCCCGCACACCACCGTGCTGGAGGACGACTGGACCGTCGTGACCAACGACGGCACCTGGGCCTCGCACTGGGAGCACTCGGTGGCCGTCACCGAGCAGGGTCCGGTCGTGCTGACCGCCTTCGACGGCGGCCGGGAGATGCTGGCCAAGCTGGGTGTGACGGCCGCGCCGGACCCGCTGGCGTAGTACCGCGGAAACCCCCCGGAGCAGCCAACTTCCGCTGCTGACAAGGGATCAGGGCCCTGGAGGTTTGGACTTCCAGGGCTTTTGTCCTATTTTTATGCGCCGGTAGTGGCTTCGATCGGCAGGAGAGAGCAGTGCTCAAGGGATTCCGCGACTTCATGATGCGCGGCAACGTGGTCGACATGGCGGTCGGTGTGGTGATCGGCGCCGCGTTCACCGCGGTGGTCACCGGCTTCGTCTCCGCCTTCCTCACCCCGCTGGTGGGTGTGGTGGTCGGAGCCGCGGGCGACTTCGGCTCCTACAAGGCGACGATCGCCGGCGTGACCTTCCCGTACGGGCAGTTCCTCAACGTGCTGATCGCGTTCCTGATGACCGCGGCCGTGCTCTACTTCTGCGTCGTGCTGCCGGTGACCAAGGCCACCGCCCGCTACATGCCGAAGAAGCCGAAGACCCCGAAGCGCCCCTGCCCCGAGTGCCTGACCGAGATCCCCGAGGCCGCCCGCCGCTGCTCGGCCTGCACCGCCCACGTCGAGCCGCTCGCCGCGCCGGCCGCCCGCTGATCGGGTACCCCCGTTTTGGTCCATCCTTCGCCCTGGCGTAGGATGGACCGTCGGCTCACTCGTAGCGTGCTCCAGCACGCCCTCTTCCCCCTCGTCGGGGTCGGGGTGGACCCAGGTTCGCACGAGCGTTCCGCATACGGTAGCCGGTCCCGGAAGGTGGATCTCGCAGTTCATGGCTAAGAAGCAAGGCGCCATTGAGATCGAGGGCACCGTGATCGAGTCTCTTCCGAACGCGATGTTCAAGGTCGAGCTGCAGAACGGTCACAAGGTCCTCGCGCACATCAGTGGCAAGATGCGCATGCACTACATCCGCATCCTGCCGGACGACCGGGTCGTGGTGGAGCTCAGCCCCTACGACCTCACGCGCGGCCGGATCGTCTACCGCTACAAGTAAGAACGTCAGATCTAGACCCGGAGAACCTGAACGATGAAGGTCAAGCCGAGCGTCAAGAAGATCTGCGACAAGTGCAAGGTGATCCGCCGTCACGGCCGGGTCATGGTGATCTGCGACAACCTGCGCCACAAGCAGCGCCAGGGCTGATCTCTCCCCAGCATTTCTCGTAGTACTTCGCGCGACGCGAAAACGTCATAAGCGGGCCACCCGATCCGTCCCAAGGACGGACTGCCGCCCCCGGTCAGAGGCCGGGGCTCCCTCACCGTGAGGTGTCGGAGTAGGTGGCACGCCAGACCTCTGAAGAACCACAGGAGCCATGAATGGCACGCCTCGCCGGCGTTGATCTCCCCCGTGAGAAGCGGATCGAGATCGCCCTCACCTACGTGTACGGCATCGGCCGTACCCGCGCCCAGCAGACCCTCGCCGAGACCGGCGTCAACCCGGATGTCCGCGTTCGCGACATCGCCGAGGAAGACCTGGTCAAGCTGAGCCAGTACATCGACGCCAACTTCACGGTCGAGGGTGACCTCCGCCGCGAGGTGGCCGCCGACATCCGCCGCAAGGTCGAGATCGGCTGCTACGAGGGTCTGCGTCACCGCCGCGGCCTGCCGGTCCGCGGTCAGCGCACCCACACCAACGCGCGTACCCGCAAGGGCCCGCGTCGCGCGATCGCCGGTAAGAAGAAGCCGGGCAAGAAGTAGTCCGTCCCGTCACCGGACATCCCTCCGGCCCGCGGGTCAGCGGACCGACCACCTCAGTAGGAGAACAGACTTATGCCCCCCAAGGGTCGTCAGGCTGCCGGCGCGAAGAAGATCCGCCGCAAGGAAAAGAAGAACGTCGCTCACGGCCACGCGCACATCAAGAGCACGTTCAACAACACCATCGTTTCGATCACCGACCCGTCGGGCAACGTGATCTCCTGGGCCTCCGCCGGCCACGTCGGCTTCAAGGGCTCGCGCAAGTCCACCCCGTTCGCCGCGCAGATGGCCGCTGAGGCCGCTGCCCGTCGCGCGCAGGAGCACGGCATGCGCAAGGTCGACGTCTTCGTGAAGGGTCCGGGCTCCGGCCGCGAGACCGCGATCCGTTCGCTCCAGGCCACCGGCCTGGAGGTCGGCTCGATCCAGGACGTCACCCCCACCCCGCACAACGGCTGCCGGCCGCCGAAGCGCCGCCGCGTCTGACGCAGCGCCTTCGGGCACGCGGGTTCTGCTTCACACCTCGTACGGGCTCCCGTTTCTCGCGGGAGCCCGTACGCTTGGTCCTGTCGGCATCAAATAGTGGGTGCCGAAGACAACCGGAGGATTCTTCCCCATGCTTATCGCTCAGCGTCCCTCGCTGACCGAAGAGGTCGTCGACGAGTTCCGCTCGCGGTTCGTGATCGAGCCGCTGGAGCCGGGCTTCGGCTACACCCTCGGCAACTCCCTGCGCCGCACGCTCCTGTCGTCGATCCCGGGTGCCGCTGTCACCAGCATCCGCATCGACGGCGTCCTGCACGAGTTCACCACCGTGCCGGGCGTCAAGGAGGACGTCACCGACCTCATCCTCAACATCAAGCAGCTGGTCGTCTCCTCGGAGCACGACGAGCCGGTCGTGATGTACCTGCGCAAGCAGGGCCCGGGTGTGGTCACCGCCGCCGACATCGCGCCGCCGGCCGGTGTCGAGGTGCACAACCCCGAGCTCGTCCTCGCCACCCTGAACGGCAAGGGCAAGCTGGAGATGGAGCTGACCGTCGAGCGCGGTCGCGGCTACGTCTCCGCCGTCCAGAACAAGGCGTCCGGCCAGGAGATCGGCCGCATCCCGGTCGACTCGATCTACAGCCCCGTGCTGAAGGTCACCTACAAGGTCGAGGCCACCCGTGTCGAGCAGCGGACCGACTTCGACAAGCTGATCGTCGACGTCGAGACCAAGCCCGCCATGCGTCCGCGCGACGCCATGGCCTCGGCCGGCAAGACCCTGGTGGAGCTGTTCGGCCTCGCCCGCGAGCTGAACATCGACGCCGAGGGCATCGACATGGGCCCGTCCCCGACGGACGCCGCCCTGGCCGCCGACCTGGCGCTGCCGATCGAGGAGCTGGAGCTCACCGTCCGCTCCTACAACTGCCTCAAGCGCGAGGGCATCCACACCGTGGGTGAGCTCGTCGCCCGCTCCGAGGCCGACCTGCTCGACATCCGCAACTTCGGTGCGAAGTCGATCGACGAGGTCAAGGCGAAGCTGGCCGGCATGGGCCTGGCCCTCAAGGACAGCCCGCCCGGGTTCGACCCGACCGCCGCCGCCGACGCCTTCGGCGCCGACGACCTGGACGACGCGGGTTACGCGGAGACCGAGCAGTACTGAGAGACTTGACCACGGGGGCGGTTCCCCGGAACCGCCCCCGTCGTCGTGAAAGCCGTACGGGCACCGTGCCCGTACGCCCGCTGCGGTACCTGGTACGGCCGCAGTCGGAGATTCGAGGAGTAATTCCATGCCGCGTCCCACCAAGGGTGCCCGCCTCGGCGGCGGCCCGCACCACGAGCCCCTGCTGCTCGCCGGTCTGGCCCGTGAGCTGTTCCAGTACGGCCGCATCACCACCACCGAGGCCAAGGCCCGCCGCCTGCGCCCGCTGGCGGAGAAGCTGATCACCAAGGCGAAGAAGGGCGATATCCACAACCGTCGCCTGGTGCGCAAGACCATCACCGACGTGTCGGTGCTGCACACCCTCTTCACCGAGATCGCGCCGCGCTACGAGAACCGCCCGGGTGGCTACACCCGCATCACCAAGATCGGTCCCCGTCGTGGCGACAACGCCCCGATGGCCGTGATCGAGCTGGTCGAGGCGCTGACCGTCGCGCAGACCGCCGTCGGCGAGGCCGAGGCCGCCACCAAGCGTGCCGTCAAGGAGGCCGACGCCAAGGTCGAGGCCACCGAGACCAAGGCCGACGAGGCCGAGGCCGCCGAGCAGGCCTGACACCACGAGGTGTGTCACGGGCCCGCTTCCCCATCCGTGGGGGAGCGGGCCCGTTCCTCATGTCCAGGGAGTGGAGAGCAGTGCTCAACGATTGCGCCGAGCGGCCGCCGGTCAAGGACGGTCCGGCCGACGGGTACGTCCGGATCCGGCTCGACCTCGCCTACCACGGCGCCGACTTCTCGGGCTGGGCCCGCCAGAAGGGCGGCCGCCGCACGGTCCAGGAGGAGATCGAGACCGCCCTTCAGGTCGTCACCCGCAGCTCCGAGCTCTTCCCGCTCACCGTGGCCGGGCGCACCGACGCCGGGGTGCACGCCCGCGGCCAGGTCGCCCACGTCGACCTGCCGGACGGACTCTGGGCCCAGCACGGCGAGAAGCTGCTCCGCCGGCTGGCCGGGCGGCTGCCCGGCGACGTCCGGATCTACCGGGCGGCCGAGGCCCCGGCCGGCTTCGACGCCCGCTTCTCGGCCGTCTGGCGCCGTTATGCCTACCGGGTCGCCGACCACCCCGGCGGCGTCGACCCGCTGCTGCGCGGCCACGTGCTCTGGCACGACCGGCCGCTGGACCTGGAGAAGATGAACGCCGCCGCGCGGCTGCTGCTCGGCGAGCACGACTTCGCCGCGTACTGCAAGAAGCGCGAGGGCGCGACCACCATCCGCACCCTGCTGGAGCTGCGCTGGGACCGGGTGCCGGTGGACGCCTACGCCGCCCAGGAGGGCTCGCTGGCGGTCGCCACCGTCCGGGCCGACGCCTTCTGCCACAACATGGTGCGGGCGCTGGTCGGCGCGATGCTGCTGGTCGGCGACGGGCACCGCCCGGTGGAGTTCCCCGGCGAGGTGCTGGCCGGCGGCGTGCGCAACTCCGCCGTCAACGTGATCCGGCCCTACGGGCTGACCCTGGAGGAGGTCGGCTACCCGGCGGACGACCTGCTCGCCGAGCGCAGCCGGGCCGCCCGCCGGATGCGCACCCTGCCGGGCGCCGCCGCCCCCGCCGGCGCCGTGGAGCCGGCCGTCGATTAATCGGTTTTGGTCCGGGGCGGCGCCTTGGGACAATCGGCTCCATGGGACACGTCGAGATTTCGCACCTGGAGTACTACCTGCCGGACGGGCGGGTGCTGTTCGACGACGCTTCCTTCCGGGTGGGGGAGGGCGCGGCGGTCGCGCTGGTCGGGGCCAACGGCGCCGGGAAGACGACGCTGCTGCGCATGATCGCGGGCGACCTCCAGCCGCACGGCGGCTCGGTGACGATCAGCGGCGGACTCGGCGTGATGCGCCAGTTCGTCGGCACCACCGGCCGCGAGGAGCAGCGCCGGCCCGGCGACGAGCAGTCCGGCCCCGGCCCGCTGCCCGCCGACGCCTCGGTCCGTGACCTGCTGGTCTCGGTCGCCCCCGAGCGGATCGCCAAGGCGGCCCGCGCGGTCGACGCCGCCGAGCTGGCGATGATCGCCCAGGACGACGAGAAGACGCAGATGGCCTACGCCCAGGCGCTCTCCGACTGGGCCGACGTCGGCGGCTACGACTACGAGACCGACTGGGACGTCTGCACCATGGCGGCCCTCGGCGTACCCTTCGACAAGGCCCAGTGGCGCGGCCTGAACACGCTCTCCGGCGGCGAGCAGAAGCGGCTCGTCCTGGAGGCGCTGCTGCGCGGCCCCGAGGAGGTGCTGCTCCTCGACGAGCCGGACAACTACCTGGACGTCCCGGGCAAGCGCTGGCTGGAGGAGGCCGTCAAGGCCACCTCGAAGACGGTGCTGTTCATCTCGCACGACCGCGAGCTGCTCTCCCGCACCGCCGAGAAGATCATCAGCGTCGAGTCCGGCGCGGCCGGTTCCAGCGTCTGGGTGCACGGCGGCGGCTTCGACACCTTCCACGAGGCCCGCAAGGCCCGCTTCGAGCGGTTCGAGGAGCTGCGCCGGCGCTGGGACGAGGAGCACGCCAAGCTCAAGAAGCTGGTGGTCACCCTGCGCCAGGCCGCCGCGGTGAGCCACGAGATGGCCTCCCGGTACGCGGCCGCGCAGACCAGGCTCAAGAAGTTCGAGGACGCCGGCCCGCCGGAGGCGCCGCCGCGCGAGCAGAACATCACCATGCGGCTCAAGGGCGGGCGCACCGGGGTGCGCGCCTTCACCATGGAGCGGCTGGAGCTCACCGGCCTGATGCAGCCCTTCGACCTGGAGGTCTTCTACGGCGAGCGGATCGGTGTGCTCGGTGCCAACGGCGCCGGCAAGTCGCACCTGCTGCGGCTGCTCTCCGGCGACGACACGGTCGCGCACACCGGCAGCTGGAAGCTCGGCGCCCGCGTGGTGCCCGGTCACTTCCGGCAGACCCACGCCCACCCCGAGCTGCTCGGCCGCACCGTGCGCTCGATCGTCGAGGAGGAGCACGCGCTCAGCCGCGGCGCCGCGATGGGCGCGCTGCGCCGCTACGAGCTGGACCGGCAGGAGGAGCAGAAGTTCGAGTCGCTCTCCGGCGGCCAGCAGGCCCGGCTGATGATCCTCAAACTGGAGCTCTCCGGCGTCACCGCGCTGCTGCTCGACGAGCCGACCGACAACCTGGACCTGGAGAGCGCCGAGGCGCTGCAGGCCGGTCTGGAGGCCTTCGACGGCACGGTGATGTGCGTCACCCACGACCGCTGGTTCGCGAAGACCTTCGACCGGTTCCTGGTGTTCGGCGCCGACGGGCGGGTCTACGAGTCGGCCGAGCCGGTCTGGGACGTCACCCGGGTCGAGCGGGATCGCTGAGGAATTTTGACCCTCCCCTCGCCTGCCGGTAACCTGGGCGCTTGATGTGCGTATTGGCTCGCTCTATCTCACGTGAGAGGTCGGTACGCCGGAGACATCGGGTCGACGACCAGCGGCTCCCCCTTGAATTGCGTCCAAGGCGGCCAGGCTGATCCCTCCTCCAGGTGCTCCTGTCAGGACTCACTCACTGAAAAGCGAAGGCTACGACCGTGCGTACGTACAGCCCCAAGCCCGGCGACGTCCAGCGTCAGTGGCACGTCATCGACGCGACCGACGTCGTGCTCGGCCGCCTGGCCTCCCAGGCCGCCAACCTCCTCCGGGGCAAGCACAAGGCGATCTACGCGCCGCACGTTGACACTGGTGACTTCGTCATCATCATCAACGCGGACAAGGTGCACCTGTCGGGTAACAAGAAGACCCAGAAGCTGGCGTACCGCCACAGCGGGTTCCCGGGCGGTCTCCGCTCGGTCCGCTACGACGACCTCCTGGCCAACAACCCGGAGAAGGCCGTCGAGAAGGCCATCAAGGGCATGATCCCCAAGAACAGCCTGGGCCGTCAGATGCTCTCGAAGCTGAAGGTCTACTCGGGCGACCAGCACCCGCACGCTGCCCAGCAGCCGGTGCCGTTCGAGATCACCCAGGTCGCGCAGTAATTCCGGCCACCAAGCCCCCCATCACTGAAAAGAGCTGAGGAACACCGTGGCCGAGACCACCGAAACCCTTGAGGTCGACTTCGACGAGACCGTCGTCGAGGGCGAGTACACCTCCGAGGAGAGCTACACCTCCGAGTCCCTGGCTGGCCGCTTCGGCGAGGCCGTCCCCGGCGCCGGCCTCGGCCGTCGCAAGGAGGCGATCGCCCGCGTGCGCATCGTCCCGGGCACCGGGCAGTGGAAGATCAACGGTCGCACCCTGGAGAACTACTTCCCCAACAAGGTGCACCAGCAGACCGTGAACGAGCCCTTCAAGCTCCTGGAGCTGGACGGCCGTTACGACGTCGTCGCCCGCATCACCGGCGGCGGCGTGTCCGGCCAGGCCTACGCGCTGCGCCTCGGCGTGGCCCGTGCCCTGAACGAGGCCGACGTGGACAACAACCGCGGCGCCCTCAAGAAGGCCGGCTTCCTGACCCGTGACGCCCGCGCCGTCGAGCGCAAGAAGGCCGGTCTGAAGAAGGCCCGCAAGGCGCCGCAGTACAGCAAGCGCTAATTGCGCCCCCGGGGGTGCGTACCGCCCTGGTGGTGCACGCCCCTGGATGCGCTCTACACGCCCCGGAGTACCCCGTGTACTCCGGGGCGTCGTGTTCCCCGGCCATTGTGCGGAGCCCGGGGATTCGATCGGATTCACTGCAAGGCATTGCGGCGATGGAGGACGGGACAGTGGGACGACTCTTCGGTACGGACGGCGTACGCGGTGTGGCCAACGAGGGACTGACGGCGGAGCTGGCGCTCGGCCTGTCCGTCGCGGCGGCGCACGTGCTCGGCGAGGCGGGGGCCTTCGACGGTCACCGGCCGGTCGCGGTGGTCGGCCGCGATCCGCGCGCCTCGGGCGAGTTCCTGGAGGCCGCGGTCATCGCCGGCCTGGCCAGCGCGGGTGTCGACGTCCTGCGGGTCGGTGTGCTGCCCACCCCGGCGGTGGCGTACCTCACCGGCGCGCTCGGCGCCGACTTCGGCGTGATGCTCTCCGCCAGCCACAACGCCATGCCGGACAACGGCATCAAGTTCCTCGCCCGCGGCGGCCACAAGCTGGACGACCGGATCGAGGACGCCATCGAGGCCCACTACCACAAGCACGCGGCGGGCGGCGAGGAGTGGAACCGCCCGACCGGCGCGGCCGTCGGCCGGGTCCGGGAGTACACCGAGGGCTTCGACAAGTACGTCGCCCACCTCATCGGCGTGCTGCCCAACCGCCTGGACGGCATCCGGGTCGTCATCGACGGCGCGCACGGCGCGGCCGCGTACGTCGCCCCCGAGGCCTTCGCCCGGGCCGGCGCCGAGGTCGTGCACACCCTGGGCGCCGAGCCCACCGGCCTCAACATCAACGACGGCGTCGGCTCCACCCACCTGGACCGGCTGCGCGTCGCCATGCGCGAGCACGCGGCCGACCTCGGCATCGCGCTGGACGGCGACGCCGACCGCTGCCTGGCCGCCGACGCGGACGGCAACGAGGTCGACGGCGACCAGATCATCGCGATCCTGGCCGTCGCCATGAAGGAGGCCGGCACGCTGCGCCGCAACACCGCGGTCGCCACCGTGATGTCCAACCTGGGCTTCAAGCTGGCCATGGAGCGCGAGGGCGTCGAGCTCGTGGAGACCGCCGTCGGCGACCGGTACGTGCTGGAGGCGATGAAGGAGCACGGCTTCGCGCTGGGCGGCGAGCAGTCCGGCCACGTCATCCTGCTGGACCACGCGACCACCGGCGACGGCACGCTGACCGGCCTGATGCTGGGTGCCCGGCTGGCGGCGACCAAGCAGCCGCTGGCCGACCTGGCCGCCGTGATGACCCGGCTGCCGCAGGTGCTGATCAACGTCAAGGGCGTCGACAAGGCCCGGGTCGCGACCTGCGTGGAGCTGTCCGCCGCGGTCTCGGCGGCCGAGGCCGAGCTGGGCGCCACCGGCCGGGTCCTGCTGCGCCCCTCGGGCACCGAGCCGCTCGTCCGGGTGATGGTCGAGGCGGCCGACGAGGTGCAGGCGCAGTCCGTCGCGCAGACGCTGGCCACCGCGGTCCGCACCTACCTGGGCTGACCGGTCCCGCAACGGCAGGGCCCCCGCCGCGCCCGCGCGCGGCGGGGGCCCTGCCGTCGTCCGCTCAGAGCTTGCGCAGCAGCGCGCGGCGGACCTTGTGGTCCGCGCCCTTCTGCAGGATCAGGGTGGCCCGGCCGCGGGTCGGCAGCACGTTCTCCAGCAGGTTGGGCCGGTTGATGGTGCGCCAGACCTGGCGGCCGTACTCCATCGCCTCCTCCTCCGGCACCTCCGTGAAGCGGCGGAAGTAGGAGTTCGGGTCCTGGAAGGCGGTCTGCCGCAGCTTGCGGAAGCGGTCCAGGTACCAGCTCTCGATGTCGTCGGTGCGGGCGTCGACGTAGATGGAGAAGTCGAAGTAGTCGGCCACCGCGAGGCGGGTGCGGCCGTCGGTGCCGGGAAGGGCCGGCTGGAGCACGTTCAGGCCCTCGACGATGAGGATGTCCGGGCGCTCCACGGTGAGCCGGCGGTCCGGCACGATGTCGTACACCAGGTGGGAGTAGACCGGCGCGGTGACCCGCTCCTTGCCGGCCTTCACGTCCGCGACGAAGCGCATCAGCGCCCGGCGGTCGTAGGACTCGGGGAACCCCTTGCGGGCCATCAGGCCGCGCCGGCGCAGCTCGGCGTTGGGCAGCAGGAAGCCGTCGGTGGTGACCAGCTCGACCCGGGGGTGCTCCGGCCAGCGGGCCAGCAGGGCCTGCAGCAGGCGGGCGGTGGTGGACTTGCCGACCGCGACCGAGCCGGCCACGCCGATGATGAACGGCGTGCGGGTGCGCTCGGTGTCCGGGGTGTCCAGGAAGGTGCCCAGCGCGCCGCGCAGCTCGTGCGTGGCGTGGATGTAGAGGTTCAGCAGCCGCGACAGCGGCAGGTAGACGTCCCGGACCTCGTCGAGGTCGAGGGCGGTGCCGAGACCGCGCAGCCGCTCCACCTCCTCGGCGGTCAGCGGCAGCGGCGTACGCTCGCGCAGTGCGCTCCACTCGGCCCGGCTGAGGTCCACGTAGGGGGACGGCGAAGGGCCGGGCGTGGTGTCGCCCCGCGTACAGAGTTCGGTCAGCACATGCTCCATTGTGGGCCGTAGCGCCGTTCGGGGTGGTTGTGGTGTCGGTCACGGCCCGCGGGCGAACCGTGCGAAACGGGCGCACGGGGCGCCCTTATGCTGGCACGCATGTGCGGAATTGTTGGATACGTGGGCTCCCAGCCCGCCCTTGACGTAGTAATCGCAGGCCTGCAGCGACTGGAGTACCGGGGTTACGACTCGGCCGGTGTCGCGGTGCAGGTGCAGGGCTCCGACGGGCAGTGGAGCCTCGCCACCGACAAGCGGGCCGGCAAGCTCGCGAACCTGGAGAAGTCGCTCGCCGAGACCCCTCTTCCCGGCGGCACCACCGGCATCGGCCACACCCGCTGGGCCACCCACGGCGGTCCGACGGACGCCAACGCCCACCCCCACCTGGACGACGCCGCCCGGGTGGCGGTCGTCCACAACGGCATCATCGAGAACTTCGCCCAGCTCCGCGCCGAGCTGGCCGAGCGCGGCCACACGCTGCGCTCGGAGACCGACACCGAGGTCGTCGCGCACCTGCTCGGCGAGGAGTTCCGGGGCGACCTGGCGGAGGCCATGCGGGCGGTCTGCCGCCGGCTGGAGGGCGCCTTCACCCTGGTCGCGGCGCACGCCGACGCCCCGGACGTGGTGGTCGGCGCCCGTCGCAACTCGCCGCTGGTGGTCGGGCGCGGCGAGGGCGAGAACTTCCTCGCCTCCGACGTCGCCGCGTTCATCGCGCACACCCGCGAGGCGGTCGAGCTGGGCCAGGACCAGGTCGTCGAGCTGCGCCGGGACGGCGTGACGGTGACCAACTTCGACGGCACCCCCGCCGACGTGCGCGAGTACCACGTGGACTGGGACGCCTCGGCCGCCGAGAAGGGCGGCTACGACTACTTCATGCTCAAGGAGATCGCCGAGCAGCCGAAGGCCGTCGCCGACACCCTGCTCGGCCGGATCGGCACCGACGGCCGGCTCACCCTCGACGAGCTGCGGATGTCCGACACCGACCTGCGTTCGGTCGACAAGGTCGTCATCGTGGCCTGCGGCACCGCCTTCCACGCGGGCATGATCGCCAAGTACGCGATCGAGCACTGGACCCGGATCCCGTGCGAGGTGGAGGTCGCCTCCGAGTTCCGCTACCGCGACCCGATCATGGGGCCGGGCACGCTGGTCATCGCCATCTCGCAGTCCGGCGAGACCATGGACACCCTGATGGCGCTGCGGCACGCGCGCGAGCAGGGCGCCAAGGTGCTGGCGATCTGCAACACCAACGGCTCGACCATCCCGCGCGAGTCGGACGCGGTGCTGTACACCCACGCCGGTCCCGAGGTGGCCGTCGCCTCCACGAAGGCGTTCCTGACCCAGCTGGTGGCCTGCTACCTGGTGGCGCTGTACCTGGGCCAGGTGCGCGGCACCAAGTGGGGCGACGAGATCCTCGCCGTCATCAAGGAGCTCGGCGACGCGCCGAAGCAGGTCGAGCAGGTGCTGGAGACCATGGAGCCGGTGCGCGAGCTGGCCCGCTCCCTGGCGGACGCGCGCTCGGTGCTGTTCCTGGGCCGGCACGTCGGCTTCCCGGTGGCCCTGGAGGGCGCGCTCAAGCTCAAGGAGCTCGCCTACATGCACGCCGAGGGCTTCGCGGCCGGCGAGCTGAAGCACGGGCCCATTGCGCTGATCGAGGAGGGGCTGCCGGTCGTGGTCGTCGTGCCGTCGCCGCGCGGCCGTTCGATCCTGCATGACAAGATCGTCTCCAACATCCAGGAGATCCGGGCCCGCGGTGCGCGGACCATCGTGATCGCGGAGGAGGGCGACGAGGCGGTCGTCCCGTACGCCGACCACCTGATCCGCATCCCGGTCACGCCGACCCTGCTGCAGCCGCTGGTCTCCACCGTGCCGCTGCAGGTCTTCGCCTGCGAGCTCGCCACGGCCAAGGGCCACGAGGTCGACCAGCCGCGCAACCTCGCGAAGTCGGTCACCGTCGAGTAGTCCGCCCGGTGCCCCTGCGGTGGCTGCGTGCCGGCGCAGGGGCGCCGTGTCGGGCGTGAACGCGAACGGCGCGGGCAGGCCGGGCGGCCCGGACCGGTGGGGGCGCCTCCCGGCCGCCGGGCCGGGGCCGTCGGCGGCCGACGACCAGCCGGCGAGGTGCGTGCTCCGGCGGCGGCCGCCTGGCGTGATCCGGACGAGAGGACCTAGCGTCGGCGGTAGCCGACCGCTGAAGGAGTCCCCGCATGCGTCACGCCCATCGCGTCGAAGTCGTCCGGGCCGCCGAGGCCGCGGCGATGGCCCGGCTTCCCGCAGGGACGCTGATGCAGCGGGCCGCCGTCGGGCTCGCCGCGACCTGCGCGCGGCTGCTGACCGGCCGTCGTGGGCGGGTGTACGGCAGCCGGGTGGTGGTGCTGGCGGGCAGCGGGGACAACGGGGGTGACGCACTGTACGCGGGTGCGGCGCTGGCACGGCGCGGGGCGCGGGTGTCGGCGGTGCTGCTCGCCCCGGCGCGGGCGCACGCCGCCGGGCTCGCGGCGCTGCGGGCGGCCGGCGGGCGGGTGGTGGCGGAGCAGGAGGCCGGCCTGGCCGACTTCTCGCGCGCGGACCTGGTGCTGGACGGCATCGTCGGCATCGGGGGGAAGGGCGGCCTGCGCCCGGAGGCCCAGCCGTACGCGCGGGCCGTGCGGTCCGGGGCGGTGGTGGCCGTCGACGTGCCCAGCGGGGTGGACGCCGACACCGGCGAGGTCGCGGGCGTGGCGCTGCGGGCGGACGTGACGGTCTGCTTCGGCACGTACAAGCCCGGGCTGCTGATCGATCCGGGGGCTTCGTACGCCGGGGCGGTGCAGTTGGTGGGGATCGGGCTGGAGCTGCCGGCGGCGGAAGTCCTGGCGCCGCAGCACGCGGACGTGGCCGCACTGCTGCCGGTGCCGGGGGCGGAGAGCGACAAGTACCGGCGCGGGGTGGTCGGGGTGGCGGCCGGGTCGGCGCGCTACCCGGGGGCGGCGCTGCTGGCGGTCGCCGGGGCGCTGCGCGGCGGCGCGGGCGCGGTGCGGTACGTGGGGACGGCTGCCGAGGAGGTGGTGCGGCGCTTCCCGGAGGCGCTGGTCACCGAGGGCGGGCCGGCCGGGGCGGGGCGGGTGCAGGCCTGGGTGGTCGGGCCGGGCGGCGGCGAGGGGGCCGGGCGGGCGCTCGCGGAGGCGCTGGCGGCCGACGTGCCGGTGCTGGTGGACGCGGACGGGCTGACCGAGCTGGCCCGGCTCGGGCCGGACGCGCTGGCGGGGCGGACGGCGCCGACGCTGC
>NZ_JBHYUU010000063.1:0-39020 GCF_042749955.1 Kitasatospora sp. NPDC059462
GTCCGGGCCCGCGTCCGGCCGGTCCGCGTCCGGGCAACAACCCGTTCACCTCGGGCAGTGCCACCGGCATGGCCCGTCCCGGCGACCGCCGTCCGGGCGCGCCGGGCGGCCGTCCGGGTGCTCCGGCCGGCCAGGGTGGCGACCGTCCCCGTCCGGGTGGCGACCGTCCGCGTCCGGGTGGCCAGGGTGCCCCCGGTGCGGGTGCCCCGCGTCCCGGTGGTGACCGTCCGCGTCCGGGTGGCCAGGGTGCCCCCGGCGCCGGCGCTCCCCGTCCGGGTGGTGCCCCGCGTCCCGGTGGCGCGCCGCGTCCGGCCGCTCCGGGTGCCCCGGGTGCCGGTGCTCCGCGTCCCGACGGCATGCCGCGTCCGGCCGGCCCGCGTCCGACCCCGTCGGGCATGCCGCGTCCGAACCCGGGCATGATGCCGCAGCGTCCGGCCGGTCCGGGCCCGCGTCCCGGCCCCGGTGGCCGTGGTCCGGGTGGCCCCGGTGGCCGTCCGGGTGCGCCCGGTGGTGCCCGTCCGGGCTTCCAGGGCCGTCCGGCCGGTCCGGGCTCGCGTCCGGCCGGTGGCGGCTTCGGCGGTCCGCGTCCCGGTGGCGGTGCCCCGGGTGGCGGCGGCGGTGGCTTCGGTCCGCGTCCGGGTGGCTTCGGCGGCCGTCCGGGTGGCCCGGGTGCCCGTGGTGGCACGCAGGGTGCCTTCGGCCGTGGCCCCGGTGGCCGTCCGGCCCGTGGCCGCAAGTCGAAGCGGGCGAAGCGCCAGGAGTACGAGGCCATGCAGGCCCCGTCCGTCGGCGGTGTGATGCTGCCTCGCGGCAACGGCCAGACCGTTCGCCTGTCGAGCGGTGCCTCGCTGATGGACTTCGCGGAGAAGATCAACGCCAACCCGGCCGCGCTCGTCTCCGTCATGTTCAACCTCGGTGAGATGGTCACCGCGACGCAGTCGGTCTCCGACGCGACGCTGCAGCTGCTGGCCGACGAGATGGGCTTCCAGCTGGAGATCGTCAGCCGGGACGACGAGGACCGCGAGCTGCTGGAGTCGTTCGACATCGACTTCGGCGCCGACGAGGGCGACGAGGACCAGCTGGCCCCGCGCCCGCCGGTCGTCACCGTCATGGGTCACGTCGACCACGGTAAGACCCGCCTGCTGGACGCCATCCGCAAGTCCAACGTGGTGGCCGGCGAGGCCGGTGGCATCACCCAGCACATCGGTGCCTACCAGGTGGCCACGATGGTGAACGGCGAAGAGCGCCCGATCACCTTCCTGGACACCCCGGGTCACGAGGCGTTCTCCGCCATGCGTGCCCGTGGTGCCAAGTCCACCGACATCGCGATCCTGGTGGTCGCGGCCAACGACGGTGTCATGCCGCAGACGGTCGAGGCGCTCAACCACGCCAAGGCCGCCGGTGTGCCGATCGTGGTCGCCGTCAACAAGATCGACGTCGAGGGCGCCGACCCGACCAAGGTCCGCGGTCAGCTGACCGAGTTCGGCCTGGTGGCCGAGGAGTACGGCGGCGACACCATGTTCGTCGACATCTCCGCGCGCCAGGGCCTGAACATCGACCAGCTGCTGGAGGCCGTGGTCCTGACCGCGGACGCCTCGCTGGACCTGCGGGCCAACCCCGAGCAGGACGCGCAGGGTATCGCCATCGAGGCCCACCTCGACAAGGGCCGCGGTGCCATGGCGACCGTCCTCGTGCAGCGCGGTACCCTCCGCGTCGGCGACTCGATCGTGGTCGGCGACGCCTACGGCCGCGTCCGCGCGATGCTGGACGAGAACGGCAACAGCCTCTCCGAGGCCGGCCCGTCCCGCCCGGTGCTGCTGCTCGGTCTGACCTCGGTGCCCCGCGCCGGCGACAGCTTCATCGTCGTCGACGAGGACCGCACCGCCCGCCAGATCGCCGAGAAGCGCTCGGCCCGCGACCGCAACGCCGCCTTCGCGCAGCGTCGGGTCCGGGTGTCCCTGGAGGACCTGGACAAGGCCATCGCCGCCGGCTCCATCGAGCAGCTCAACCTCATCATCAAGGGTGACGTCTCCGGTTCGGTGGAAGCCCTTGAGGACGCCCTCGTCAAGCTGGACGTGGGCGAGGAGGTCGAGCTCCGGGTCCTGCACCGCGGTGTGGGTGCCATCACCGAGTCCGACGTGGACCTGGCGATGGGCTCGGACGCCATCATCATCGGCTTCAACGTGCGCGCCGAAGGCCGTGCGCGTGCCGCGGCCGACAAGGAAGGCGTGGACGTCCGGTACTACTCGGTCATCTACCAGGCGATCGAGGAGATCGAGAACGCCCTCAAGGGCATGCTCAAGCCGGAGTACGAGGAGGTGCGCCTCGGCGCCGCGGAGATCCGCGAGGTCTTCCGCTCCTCCAAGTTCGGCAACATCGCCGGTGTCCTGGTCCGCGACGGCATCATCCGCCGCAACGCCAAGGCCCGCCTGCTGCGCGACGGCAAGGTCGTGGCGGAGAGCCTCACCATCGAGGGTCTGCGCCGCTTCAAGGACGACGCGACCGAGGTCCGCGAGGGCTTCGAGGCCGGTGTGACCCTGGGCTCGTTCAACGACATCAAGGTCGAGGACATCATCGAGACCTACGAGATGCGCGAGAAGCCGCGCGCGTAAGCGGGTGGCTGCCGGGGCCGGCCGACGGGTGGAATTCCCGTCGACCGGCCCCGGTCCTGCTGTGTAGGGTCCGGGGAGCGGTCCCGTTCGGGGCCGCTCCCCGAGGCCTTCCAGGTCGGCTTGACCTGTCACACATGTTCGTGGGAACACTCACCTTCGACCTGCTGTTGGGCGACGTCCGGTCGCTCAAGGAGAAGCGGTCGATCGTGCGGCCCATCGTGGCCGAACTGCAGCGCAAGTACAGCGTGTGCGCTGCGGAGACCGGGAACCAGGATCTGCACCGCCGGGCCGAGATCGGTCTGGCGGTGGTGTCCGGCGAGGCCGGGTACGTCACCGAGGTCCTGGACAGCTGTGAGCGGTTGGTCGCCGGCCGCCCCGAGGTTCAGTTGCTCTCCGCCAGGAGGCGCTACCACAACGACGACGACGAATGAGAGCTGTGGAGCCGGGCGGCGTGAGTCGCCGTTCTCACACAGATCAGGACCGAGAGCGCCCACAAGGCTGGGCGCGGGCCGGTACTTTGGGGCAGGGGCCCCGACGGGCGCGCAGCACGCCCGGGTACCCGGCCCACTGCACGAGGAGGCAACGTGACCGACACCGCAAGGGCGCGCAAGCTCGCCGACCGCATCCAGGTGGTCGTCGCCCAGACCCTGGAGCGCCGGATCAAGGACCCGCGGCTCGGGTTCGTGACCATCACCGACGCACGGGTGACCGGGGACCTGCGCGAGGCCACCGTCTTCTACACCGTCTTCGGCGACGACACCGAGCGTGAGGCCACGGCCGCCGCGCTGGAGAGCGCCAAGGGCGTGCTCCGCTCCGAGGTCGGCAAGCAGACCGGGGTGCGCTTCACCCCGACGCTGACCTTCGTCGCGGACGCCCTGCCCGAGAACGCCCGGAACATCGACGACCTGCTCGACCGGGCCCGGGCCATCGACGCCGCGGTGCGCACCACTGCCGCGGGCGCGACCTACGCCGGTGACGCGGACCCGTACAAGGTTCCGGCGGCCGAGCGTGACGACGAGGACGAGTAGTCATGGCGGGTGAGCCGGCGGCGGCCGGTTCGGCGGCCGGTTCCGGTTCGACCACGGGGGCGTCCTCCACCGACACGGTGGAGGGTGCCCTCGCGGTGCTTCCCGGACCGCGGGCCGAGGAGAGCGGGGCCGAACTGGTCTGGCAGCAGGTGGTCGCGGAGATCGGGCGGGCCCGCTCGGTCGACCTGATCTGCCACATCTGCCCGGACGGCGACGCGCTCGGCTCCGCGCTGGCGGCCGCGCTGGCCCTGCGCGGGCTCGGCAAGGACGTCCGGGTCTCCTTCGGCGACGACCCGCAGATCGTCCCCGAGTCGCTGGCCTTCCTGCCCGGCCAGGAGCTGATCGTGCCGGCCTCGGCGGTGCCCGACGTCCCCGAGCTGGTGCTCTGCTTCGACGTCGCGGCGGAGAGCCGGCTCGGCCTGCTGCACGACAAGGCCTTCGCCGCGCCGGTGCTGGCCGTCCTCGACCACCACGCCTCCAACCCCGGCTTCGGGACCCACCAGCTGATCGACCCGGGCGCCCCGGCCACCGCCGTCCTGGTGGACGAGCTGCTGCGCCGGCTCGGCGTCGAGCTGGACGAGGACCTGGCGACCTGCCTCTACACCGGTGTGGCCACCGACACCGGCTCGTTCAAGTACCGGGCCACCACCCCCGCGACGCACGAGCTGGCGGCGCGGCTGCTGGCCACCGGCATCCGGCACGACCTCATTGCGCGGCAGCTGTGGGACACCTCCTCCTTCGGCTACCTCAAGGTGCTGGCCGGCGCGCTCGACCGGGCCGTCTACGAGCCGCAGGCGGCGGGCGGGCTGGGGCTGGTGTGGACCTGGGTGCCGTACCAGGACCTGGTGCTGTTCAGCGTGACCGTCGAGGAGATCGAGGGTCTGATCGACATCCTGCGCCGCCCGGCCGAGGCCGAGGTGGCGCTGGTGCTCAAGCAGGACCCGGACGGCACGCTGCGCGGCTCCTCGCGCTCCAAGGGCGCGGTGGACGTCGCGGCCGCCTGCGCCCGGATGGGCGGCGGGGGCCACGTCTTCGCGGCCGGGTTCTCGGCCCGGGAGGACGTCGCCGTGGTGGTGGAGCGGTTCCGGGCCGCACTGCGGGTTCGGTAGCCGCGCCGCGGCTTCGGTAGCTTTGCGGTGCGGTTGATGTGTGTAGGGCTTTGACAGAGAGAACTTGATGAAGCGCAAAGGCACCGGTCCGGACGGCCTGGTCATCGTCGACAAGCCGGAGGGCATCACCTCGCACGGGGTGGTCGCCAAGCTGCGGTGGCTGGCCGGGACGCGGAAGGTCGGCCACGCCGGCACCCTCGACCCGATGGCCACCGGTGTGCTGGTGATCGGGGTCGAGCGGGCCACCCGGCTGCTCGGTCACCTGATGCTCACCGCCAAGACCTACGAGGCGACGATCCGGCTCGGCCAGACCACCGTCACCGACGACCGGGAGGGCGAGGTCACCTCCTCGACCCCGGCCGACGCGGTGAGCCGCGAGTCGATCGACGCCGGGATCGCCGCGCTCACCGGCGAGATCATGCAGGTGCCGTCCAAGGTCTCCGCGATCAAGATCGACGGCAAGCGGTCCTACGCGCGGGTGCGCGAGGGCGAGGACTTCGAGCTGGCCGCCCGGCCGACCACCATCCACGCGTTCACCGTGCACGGGCAGCGCGCGGCGGTGGCGGAGGACGGGACGCCGGTGATCGACCTGGACGTCACCGTGGAGTGCTCCTCCGGCACCTACATCCGGGCGCTCGCCCGCGACCTCGGTGCCGGGCTCGGCGTCGGCGGCCACCTCACGGCGCTGCGGCGCACCCGGGTCGGCCCGTACGGGGTGGAGTCGGCGCGCACCCTGGAGCAGCTGGAGGAGTCGGTCACCGGCGGCTCCGGCGCGGCGCTGGAGGTGCTGCCGATCGGCGCGGCCGCGGCGGCCGCCTTCCCGCGCTGGGACCTCGACGCCGACCAGGCGAAGCAGCTCTCGCACGGCGCCCGGCTGAAGGCGCCCGGGATGGGCGTGGACGGGCCGATCGCGGTGTTCGGGCCGGACGGCACCTTCCTGGCGCTGGTGGAGGAGAAGGGCGGCCAGGCCCGGCCGGTCGCCGTCTTCGTCGGCTGATCGGGCCGCGCGGGGCCGGTGCCCGGAGGAGTTTCACCCGCACGGGGGAGCGCGCGGAGTGAACGGCGGTCGTGACCGGCGCGGGGGCGGTCCGTCCGCGCGCGCGCCGGGCAGGCTCCCCGGCGGCGCGCAGGCCGTTGCGACGAGTCCACTCCCGGGCCGCCCGGTCCTGCGGGGAGGGCTGCGGGCATGCCGGGACTGCGGGGCTTCAGGAGCTCTCCGGGGGAGGACGACGACACCGGCCCGGCGGGCGGCGCGGGCCGCGCCCTGCTGCGGATCCGCGACCGCGACGGGCGGCTGCGCGGGCTCGGCTTCGCCGTCGACCGGCAGGGCACCGTCCTGACCGCCCACGAGGCCGTCGCGGGCCTCGACGGGATCGTGCTCCAGCTGCGCGGCGGACGGACCAGGGTGGTGGGCCCGGAGCACGTCCGGCTGCTGCCCGGGCAGGGCCTCGCCCTGCTGTGCACCGGCCCGGCCGGCGGGCTGCCGGTCCCGCTGCTGCCCCTCGCGGAGCCGCCGGAGGGCGGGAGCGGCGGGGGCCTGCTGCTGACCGTCCCGGCGCCGGGCGAGGGGCGGGCGGACGGGCGGACGGTGCTGCTGCGGTGCGGCCCCGCCGCGACCACCGCGGCGGTGTACCCGCAGGGCGGCCGCTTCCACCCGATCGAGGGCGTACTGCTGCTCGACGTGCCCTCGGCGGCGGACGCGGCGGCGGTCCCGGCCGGGGCGCCGGTGCTGGACGCCGCGAGCGGTGCGGTGGTCGCCGTGGTGGTGCCCGGTCTGCGGGTGCCCGGACGGCCGGGGCCGCCGGCCGCCGTCCCGGTGCGGGGCGCCGTCGCGGCCGGGCCGGAGCTCGCCGAGGTGCTGGCGCGCAATGCCGCGGACGTTCCCGCCTACGGGCGCGCGCTCAACCTGGCCGGGGTGCTCCGGCTGACGGCCGCCCAGGTCGCGGGGGCGAGCGCGGGCCCGGGCCGGGTGGCCGCCCTGGCGGCGGATCGGGTGGAGCGCCCCGACGGCCTGGTGGAGTGGGCCGGGCTGTCGGCGACGGGGAGTGCGGCGAGGCCGGGGGGCGCGTGGCCGGGGCCGGACGCCGGGGTGCGGGGTGCGCTCGGGGGCACGGGGGCGGCGGACGCCGGGGTGGTGGCGCTGGTGGGGGCGCCCGGGTCGGGGCGGAGCACCGAGGCGGCGGCCGTGGCCGTACGGCGCGGCGGCGGGGAGTGCCCGCGGCCCACGGTGTGGCTGCGCGGCGCCGACCTCACGGCCGGGGACCGCTCGCTCGCGGGAGCGGTGGAGCGGGCGCTCGTGCCGGCGGCGGCCGGGCTGGACGTGCCGCCGCCCGGCGCGGCGGCCGTGGCGGCGCTCTGCGCGGCGGCCGGTCGGCCGCTGCTGGTGGTCCTGGACGGGCCGGAGGAGTCGCCGGTACCGCTCGACGCGGACTGGCTGCGGGCGTCGGCGGGGTGGCTGGCGGCGACCGGTGCGCGGCTGCTGGCCGTCTGCGGGGAGGAGGGCTGGGCGGCGCTGGCGCCGGGCGCGGGGCCGGAGGGGGCGGTGGTCCGGCGGCTCGGGCCGCTGCCCGTCGGGGCGGCGGACCGGGTGCGCCGACGGTACGGGCTGCCGCCGGGGTGGCCGGCGGACGCGGACGCCCGGCACCCCCTGGCGGTCCGGCTGGCCGGGGAGCTGTGGGCGGAGGGGCTGCGCGGGGAGCCGGTGCGCCGCGGTGAGCTGTTCGCCGCCCACCTCGACCTGTGCTGTCTGCGGGTGGCCCGGCGGCTCGTCGAGGACGGCCGCTCCCGGCGGCCCGGGGCCCACCGGCGCGGCGCGGTCCGACCGGCCGGGGAGGCAGCCGGTCGGGTGCGGCGGACGGCGGCGGCGGTGGCGGGACGGATGCACGAGGCGGCCCGGCGGATGCTCGGCGCCGGGGAGGGCGGCCTGGGCCGGGCCGCGTTCGAGGAACTGTTCCCGGTGGCCGGCGGATGGGCGGCGGCCGTGCTGGCGGAGGGACTGTTCGTCCCGGCCGGGCCCGGCCACCGCTTCGCGTATGGGGAGTTCGCCGACTGGCTGCAGGGCCTGCACCTGGACCTGGACGCGGCGCTGCGGCTGCTGCTCGGCGAGGCCGAGGACACCCCCGCGGCGGCACCCGCCGGCCGCGCCGTCGTGCCGCGGCACCGGATCGGCCCGGTGGCCGCCGCGCTGCGCAGGATCGGCGAGACCTGGGGCGCGCCGGCGCTGGACCCGTGGCTGCACCGGCTCTGGCGGGCGGTGGACCTGCGCCCGCCGGGCAGCGAGCCCGCCTGGTGGGCCGGCGCGCTGCTCACCGCGGGCCTGGCGGACGGCCCCGACATCGGCGAACACCGGGCGCTGCTGGAGCAGTTGGCCGAGCGGATCGTCGAACGGTCGGCCGTCGCGGGCGGATTCGAGCGGCTGCCGGTGCCGGGGCCGGGCGGGTTCGGTCCGGGGTTCTGGGCCGCCCTCGGGCTGCCGGTGGAGCACGAACTCGACCTGTACCGGCGGCTGGTGGCCGCCGACGGGCCCCGGCGGCCGTTCCTCGCCGCGGTGGCCGCCCGGCTGCGCGCCGACCCGGCGGGCGTCGTGCCGCTGCTGTGCGCCTGGTTCGACGACCCGCGCGGCCTCCCCGGCCGGCCCGGGGCCGTCGTCGCCGACCTCGCGCACGACCTGCTGTTCGCACACCGGGCGCTGGCCCTGGACGAGTTGACCGAGGCACTGGCCGGGGCCGCGCACCCCCGGGCGGACGCGCTGCTGGCGGTGCTGGCCGCCGAGGAGCCGTCGGCGCTCTGCCGGGCGGTGGACCGCTGGAGCCACGACCCCCGGCCGGAACGGCACGTCGCCGCCGCGGTGCACGGGCTGCGGACCGCCCCGCACGCCCGCGGCGCCGGCCCCGAACTGCTGCGGTTCGCCGCGCTCGCCCTGCTGGCCCGGGAGGACGAGCCGGCCCTGCACGGCGCCGCGCTCGCCCTGCTGCTGCGGGACGGGCGGAGCCGGGCCGGGCACCTGGCGGCGGCGCTGGCCGTGTACCGGCGCGGCGAGGACCGGTTCCTGACCGCGCGGGCCCTGGCCCCGGCACTGGAGAGCGATCCGGAGCCGGTCCTCGCCGCGCTGGCGGACCGGCTGGGCGGCCCGGCCGGCGCGGGACCGGCCGGCGCGCCGGTGGCCGGGACGCTGCGGGTGCTGGCCGACGCCCGGTCGCCGCTGGCCGTCCGGTGCGCCGCCGAACTGGCGGCCCGGCTGCTGCGCGAACGGCCGGAGCTGGCCGGTCCCCTCGCCGTCGACTACCTGGGCCGCCGGCTGGCGCGCGGGGTGGTGGAGGGGGCGGTGGCCCGGCTGGAGCTGCGGGTGCTGCTGAGCAGCGCCCTGGCGGCCCGCGCGGCGGCCGTGCGCCGGCCGTTCGCCGAGGCGCTCTCCCGCCCGGTGCCCGATCCGGTGGCGGACGCCCTGCGCTGCGAGCTGCTGGACACCCTGCTGGCCACCGAGGGGGACCCGGAGGTGCTGGCGGCCGCCGTCGCCGGGCTGGCCGAGCACTGCGCCGCGGAGCGGCCGGCCCGGGCCCGCGCGGTGCTGGTACGGGCGGCGGCCGGGCTGCCGGACGCCGACACGCTGCTGGTGCGCTGCGCGAGCCGCTCGGCGGCGTTCGCCGCGCTGCTGGCGCGCTGGCCGCGGGACGAGCGCCCGGCCCGCCCGGTGGGGCCCCGGCTGGACCGGCTGCGCGCCCTGGTGGCGGCCGGGCGGGACCCGCAGTACGCGGCGGCGCAGGCCGAGCGCACGGGCGGCGGCGAGGCGCTCCGGACGTCCGCCGCCGTGCCCCGGCACCGGGTGGTGCGACCAAGTTGCCTTCCGGTGCCGAACTCGGGAGAGGCGCATGGCACGCTATAGGGGTTCGGGTTTTGAGCGTTTGAGCGTACCGACGGTACGCACCGTAGGGAACAAGGAGCGGTCAGGTGCAGCGCTGGCGTGGCCTGGAGGAGATCCCCGATGACTGGGGACGCAGCGTCGTCACCATCGGCTCGTTCGACGGGGTGCACCGCGGACACCAGCTGATCATCAACCGGGTGGTCGAGCGCGCCCGCGAGCGGGGCGTGCGTTCGGTGGTGGTCACGTTCGACCCGCACCCGAGCGAGGTGGTCCGCCCGGGCAGCCACCCGCCGCTGCTCGCCCCGCAGCCTCGCCGGGCTGAGCTGATCGAGGAGCTGGGCGTGGACGCGGTGCTGGTGCTGCCGTTCACCACCGAGTTCTCCAAGGAGTCGCCGGAGGAGTTCTTCCGGCAGGTGCTGGTGGAGGCGCTGCACGCCTGCCTGGTCGTCGAGGGGCCGAACTTCCGCTTCGGCCACCGGGCGGCGGGCGACGTCGGGCTGCTGGCGGAGCTCGGCCGGGCCGCGGACTGCGGCGTCGAGGTGGTGGACCTCCAGGTGCGCGGCACCGCGGGCGACGGCGAGCCGTTCTCCTCGACGCTGACCCGCCGGCTGGTCGGGTCCGGCGACGTGGCCGGGGCGGCGGAGGTGCTGGGCCGTCCGCACCGGGTGGAGGGCGTGGTGGTGCGCGGTGCGCAGCGCGGCCGCGAGCTGGGCTACCCGACCGCCAACGTGGAGACCGTGCCGCACAGCGCGATTCCGGCCGACGGCGTGTACGCGGGCTGGCTGACGGCCGACGGCGAGCGGATGCCGGCCGCGATCTCGGTCGGCACCAACCCGACCTTCGACGGCACCGCGCGCACCGTCGAGGCGTACGCCATCGACCGGGTCGGCCTGGACCTCTACGGGCTGCACGTGGCGGTGGAGTTCCTGGTCTACCTGCGCGGGATGGAGAAGTTCGACTCCATCGAGGCGCTGCTGGACCGGATGGCCGACGACGTGAAGCGCGCCCGCGAGCTGACCGACGCGGGCTGACCGGCGTCGGCCGACCGGCGCCGCCGCAACGGCACGAGGGCCCGCCGACCGGGAGGTCGGCGGGCCCTCGTCGTCGGCTCCTACTGCTGCGGCGGGGCGGACGGCGGGTAGCCGTAGCCCGCCGGCGGCTGCTGGGCGTCCTCGGGCCGGGCGTAGCCGTAGCCGGGGGCCGGCGGCTGCTGCCACTCCGGGACCGGCGGCTGGGAGGCGGGGGGCGGGCCGGGCGGCTGCGGCTGGGCGCCCTGCTGCGGCGGGTAGCCGTACCCGGCCGGGGGCGGCGGGGTCTGGCCGGGCTGCTGCGCCCAGGGCGCGCCCGGTGCGGGCTGGGCACCGGGCTGGCCGGGCTGCGGCGGGTAGCCGTACGGGTACGGCTGGCCGTACGGCGGCTGGGGCTGCGGACCGCCCTGGGGCTGCGGGTAGCCCGGCGCCGGGGGCTGCGGGGCCGCCTGCTGCGGCGGGGCCTGCTGCCAGCTCGCCTGCTGGGCGGCGGCCTGCTGGGCCCGCACGATGTCCTCGCCGACCAGGGTGGCCAGGTCGAAGTACGCCTCGCGGACCTTGGGCCGCATCATGTCGAGGTTGACCTCGGCGCCGGCCGCCAGGCTCTCGTCGAACGGCACCACGACCACGCCGCGGCAGCGGGTCTGGAAGTGCGCGACGATGTCCTCGACCTTGATCATCTTGGCCGTCTCGCGGACCCCGGAGACCACCGTGATGGACCGCTGCACCAGGTCGGCGTAGCCGTGCGCGGAGAGCCAGTCCAGGGTGGTGGAGGCGGACGAGGCGCCGTCCACGCTGGGCGTGGAGACGATGATCAGCTGGTCGGCGAGGTCCAGCACCCCGCGCATCGCGCTGTACAGCAGACCGGTGCCGGAGTCGGTCAGGATGATCGGGTACTGGCGGCCCAGCACGTCGATGACCTGGCGGTAGTCCGAGTCGTTGAAGGTGGTCGACACGGCCGGGTCGACGTCGTTCGCCAGGATCTCCAGGCCCGAGTGCAGGTCCTGCGAGGTGAACTGACGGATGTCCATGTAGCTGCGCAGGTGCGGGATGGCCGTCACCAGGTCGCGGATGGTGGCGCCGGTCTGCCGCTTGACCCGGCGGCCGAGGGTGCCGGCGTCCGGGTTGGCGTCGATCGCGATCACCTTGTCCTGGCGCTCGCTCGCCAGCGTGGCGCCCAGGGCGGTGGTGGTCGTGGTCTTGCCGACGCCGCCCTTGAGGCTGATCACCGCGATCCGGTAGCAGCTGAGCACGGGGGTGCGGATGATCTCCAGCTTGCGGGCCTTCTCCGCGGCCGCCGCCTTGCCGCCGAACTGGAAGCGCGGCTGCTGGCGCTGCTGCTTCGGCTGGCTGCGCAGCAGCCGGTCCGAGGACAGCTCGACGGCGGCGGTGTAACCGAGCGGCGCGCCGTGCGCGGTCTGCTGCGGGGCGCCGGCCTGCTGGAACGCGGCGGGCGCGGCCGGCGGCTGGCCCCACTGCGGGGCGCCGGGCTGGGGCTGCGCGGGCTGCTGGGGCGGGTAGGCGCCGGGCTGCGGCCAGCCGGCCGCGCGCGGGTCGGCGGCGGCGGGCGGCGCGACCTGGCCGGGCTGCGGTTGCCCGGGCTGCGGGTGGGCCTGCGGCGGCTGGGCCGCCTGCTGGGCCTGCTGGGCGGCGGCCCAGGCGGCCGGGTCCTGCGGGTAGGGCTGCGGCTGGCCCGGCGCCGCCGGGTAGGGCTGCGGCGGTGCGGGGGCGGGGGCCGGGGCCGGGGCCGGGTACGGCTGGGGCGCCGACGGGTCGGCCGGCGGCCAGCCCTGGCCCGCCGCCGGGGCGGGCGCGGGAGCCGGGGCAGCTGCCGGAGCGGGCGCCGGGACGGCTTCCGCCGCCGGGACGGCGTGCGCGGCCGGGGCGGCGTGCGCGGCGGCCGGCGGCGCGGCGAACGGCTCGGCGGGTGCGGGGGCGGGAACGGGCGTGGGCACCGGCGCGGCAGCGACGGCCTCGACCGGCTGCGGCTGCGGCTGCGGCGCCGCCTGGACGGGCGCCGGGGCCTGGACGGCGGGCGCCGCCACGACCGGTGCGGGCGCGGGCGCCGGCGTCTCCGCCGGAGCGGACGCCCCGCCCGGAGGCGGCGTCACCGGGGCACCCGGCGCGGCCGCGGCCGCTGCCGGATCCGGCGCCGGGGCACTCGCGGCGTCCGTCTGCACGTACCAGGACGGGGGAGTGTAGTCGGGCGCGTCGGACCAGTCGTCGTCGTCCTCCGCCGCGTTGTCGCCGACGTAGACGCCGTCCCGATCGCTGCTCACCTAGGCTCCCTCGTGTTCGCCGCCGCCTGTTCGCGGTGCCGTTGCCTTCTCACAGCCTAGGCCGTGGGCCACCCCCGGCTGAAGGCGGTGCTGCAACTCCGGACGGGCCGCGGACGGCCCCGGCGCGGCCCGCGGCCGGCCCTCCGGGGGTCAGTCCAGGCGCCGTGGACCGCCCAGGACCTGCTGTTCCGCCTGGCCGGCCACGATCCGTACGTACTGACGGTTCATCCGGGTCGTCCACAGCGTCAGATCGTCCGACAGGGACGGCAGTGCGGCCACCTCGCCGGTGCCGAGCGAGAGCACCCGGCCGATCAGTTCGGCCTCCTCCGGCATCACCCGCTGCACCCCGACCAGGTCGGCGCCGTTGAGCACCCGCACGGCGTTCGGCCCCAGGTGCGGCACCAGGGTCAGCACGGTCTGCCAGGGCGTGGCGGAGAGCCGGCTGCGCGGCGGACGGGCGCCGAGGTCCCGCACCACCAGCACCGGAGAGCCGACCGAGGCGCCCTGCGGGCCGAGCCGCCCGGGCTGGTGGACCGTCACGCACGGCTGCCCGCCGCCCGCGGCCTGCGCCATCGGGCCCCACAGGTGGGCACGGGCGGTCTCGACGGCGATCCGCGCGCCGGTGGCGGCCGCCCGCAGCGCGATGACCTGCGCCGTCCAGAGGCCGCCGACCAGCACCAGGTCGTGGGCGCTGGGCCGGAACAGGCCGAGCACGGCGGGGCGTCCCTGGTGCACGTCCTCGCCGATCAGCACGCCGTCGTCGCCGACCGGGAAGGACATCGCCTCCAGTTCGGCGAGGGTCAGCACGTGCTTCTCCCGGCGCGGGCCGCGCAGCCCGAAGCCGGGCAGCAGCCGGGGCCGGACCCGGGGCTGCGGCTCCGCGCCGCTCTGCGGGGCGGCGACGGGGTGGGTCCGGTACGCCATCAGGAAGCACCTCCCAGGGGCAGTGTGGCGAGGACGCCCGGGGCCTGCTCCAGGTCGAGCCGGGTCAGGCCGAGTCCGGCGCTCTGCGCCCGGGCCTCCACCTGCCGGCCGAGGTCGACGGCCTCGCTCTCGCTGCGCCCGGTCACCCGGACGTGGCCGCTGAGGGCCACCGAGCCGCCGGTGCCGTGACCGGCCGTCAGACTGAAGGTGCCGGCCAGGGCGGGCGCGCCGGTGACCAGGTTGACCAGGTCGGGGACGGCGATCCGGCCGGGGGCGCCGCCGGGGCGGCCGAGCTGCGGCCAGCGGGAGATCCAGTAGGTGCTGTGCCAGCGGTCGTCGACCCGCCAGAACCGGTTGGTCTCCTGGGTGCGCCGTCCGCTGCCGCCGCCGCTGCCGGTGCCCTGGCGGCCGGCCGTGGCCAGCGGGTTGACGCAGCTGGAGATGGCGAGGGCGGCGATCAGCTCGCGCTCGTCGAGCACCGTGACGTTGAAGCCGGCGCTGTTCAGCCGCCCGGCGAGCTGGTCGGTGACCCGCTGGAGCGCCTTGCGGGCGCCCTGTTCGCCGCCGCCGCGGGCGCGCACCGCGGTGGCCGCCCGTTCCGGGTCGAGCTTGAGCGCCACCCAGGTGAGCCGCAGCGCGGGGGTGGCCGTGCCGTCGGCGAGCTCCCGGTAGGCGCGGGCGGCCAGCGACTGTTCGGGCAGGTGCGGGGCGGGCGCCGGCTGGGTGTGCTGGACCAGCTGGACCGACTCCAGGGTGATGTCGTCGACCCGCAGCGCGGAGCAGAGCACGTCCAGCGGCAGCGGCCGGGCGGTGCGGGCCGGGCGCAGCGGCAGGTCCTTGGCCTGGACGAGCAGCACGGCGCTGAGGAAGGTGCCGTCGCCGACCATGCCGGTCTCCCGGCGCACCGGCCGCCCGCCGAAGTCGGTCTCGGTGGCGTGGGTGCAGGTGCGCAGCGCGGGTTCGAGTTCCAGGGCGGGGGCGAGCGCCGGGTCGGTGCCGGGTGCCGGGACGTGCGCCCGGGCGCGCTTGCGGCGGGCCTTGAGCGCGGCGCGCACCCGCAGCGCCTCGGGGATGGTGCGCCCGCGCAGCGGCACGATCGCGAGCACGACCAGCACCAGGGCGACGGCGCCGAAGCCGGCGGCGACCGGGCGGCTGATCGTCCAGCCGACCGCGACCAGCGCCACCGCGACCTCGACCAGCACGAGCTGCTGGAGCCTCAGCCGGCCGCCGAGCAGTCCGGGGCGGGGGTGGACGCGGACCGCGACGCGGCCGTCGGCGCCGCCGGAGCGGTCCCGGCGCGGGGCCCGGTCGGGGGCGGGGGAGCCGCCTTCGCCGGCCCGGTCGCGTCGTGCCGGGCGGCGTTCACCACTGCCCCGTGCCGTGCTCCGGCGTCCTGGAGCGGTCTGGCTTGGCATCCCCCGAGTGCCCCTTCCTGGTTCGGTTGTCGCGGCCCGGCTGGCCGGTGCGTGAACCGTACCCGTACCGTACTCACCGTCTGCTGCCGCATCGTAGAGGGTTCGAGCGCGTTCTCGCCCGGGGGGTGCGGGACACGGGGCAGGACGGTCCGACAGGGGAGACGACGAGGATGGCATCGCGCCGCGACGAGCTGAACGCCTACACCTTCGCCCGCAAGCGCACGGTCGCGGCCTTTCTGCTGCCCGGCGGCGGGGGGAGCGACGAGGACGCGCCGCGGCCGGTCAAGGCGGTCCTGCCGAGCGTGATCGTGGGCGCGCTAATGGTCGGCGGCTTCGGCGTCTGGGGGGTGTTCAAGCCGAGCGCACCGGTGGGCTGGGACGAGGGCAAGTACATCGTCCAGGGCAAGCAGAGCACCACCCGGTACGTGGTGCTGACCGACCCGGACGGGAGGACCAAGCGGCTGCACCAGGTGCTGAACATGGCCTCGGCGCGGCTGGTGCTGCCGGTGGACTCCAAGGTCGTGGTGGTCGACGACGGCGTGCTGGACCGCTACCCCAACCACGGTCCGACGATCGGCATCCCGTACGCGCCGGACAAGCTGCCGAGCAAGGAGAACGCGAGCCGGCCGATGAAGTGGTCGGTCTGCGACCGCCCGGGCGACGAGCAGGGCAGCACCGTCGACCAGGCGGTGTTCGTGGCGGGCGGCGCGGACGCGGAGGCGCTCGGCGCGAGGGACCGGAAGCTGGACGTCGGCCAGGCGCTGCTGGTGCAGCAGGCGGACGACCCGCAGGTCGCCGCCTCCGGCCAGGGCGCGGGCCAGGGGAAGCTGAAGCTGTTCCTGGTGGACGACAAGGGCCGTCGGCACGCGATCGGCGGCCAGGGCGACTCGGACGCGACCCGCACCCAGCTGATGGGCGCGGTCTTCGGGCCGACCGCCGTCCCGCAGAAGGTGAAGAAGGACTGGCTGGAGACCCTGGTGCCGGGCAGCGACATCGTCTTCCCGAGGATCGACGGCCTGGTGCCGGACACCAAGGCCGCCAACTCCTCCGTGCCGCTGCAGAACCCGGAGGACCGCAAGATCGGCCGGCTGGTCAGGTTCGGCGACAAGCACTACGTGGTGGGCAAGGACCGGCTGCTGCTGATCACCCCGTTCCAGGCGGAACTCATCCGGCAGAACCCGCTGTTGCAGCCGCTGTACAACCAGGACGCCAACCGGACCCCGCGGGTCGACGAGCTGACCCCGGCCGAGCACGCCCTGGTCAACAGCGACGTGCCGCTGATGGCCGAGGGCGCCGCCGACTGGCCGGTGGCCACGGGCGCGCCGGCCAACAACTGGAAGGCGCCGAAGGACGCGCGTCCGGTGGTCTGCAGCACCTTCGACGGGGTGGCGGAGGACGGCCGGACGCCGAAGCGCAGCGTCTGGGCCGGCCCCGACTACCCGGTGCGCTACAGCAACGGCACGGCCACCGCCCATGTGACGCCGGGTCACGGCCTCTTCTACCGGGCGCTGGACAACGCCGCGGAGGGCTCCGGCACCGACTTCCTCATCACCGAGACCGGGCTGCGCTACGCGGTGCCGGCCAGCAGCGAGGGCGGCAAGGGCGGCCAGACCACCGCGCCGGCCCAGCCGGGACAGCCGGCCGGCCAGGGCGGGGCGGCGAAGACCCCCGCCGCGCCGAGCGCGACGCCGTCCGGGCCGCCGCAGCCCGAGGAGGCGGGCGGCAACCAGGCCAGGCTCGGCTACCAGGGCCTCCAGCCGGCGCTGGTGCCGCAGCAGTGGTCGAACCTGGTCCCGGTCGGCCCGGCGCTCAACGCGAAGAGCGCGGCGCAGCAGCAGAACGTCTGACCGCCGGCCGGACGCCCGGCCGACGGCGCGGGGCCCGGCCGGGTGACGGAGCGTCCGGGGAGCCTCTGCCCGGGCGGCGCAAAGGAATTGGTCTCGATGTCATGGCTTGGTAACTGCCCGTCGCCCGGTGTTGGGTGAGCTGCGTGTGCCGACTACAGTGCTGCAGGACATCACACCGGTGATGCCCGGGGGCCGGAAAGCGACCCCCGGCCACGAGGTCTGTCTCATGGGGGACGGTAGAGCATGGGTCAGTTCAAGACGACCGCTCAGGAGATGCTGGCGTTCGCCAAGCACATGGACGAGGTCATCAACAAGATCAACACCGAGATCAACGGCCTCAACAACCTGGTGGGTTCCATCACCAGCGGTTGGCAGGGCCAGGCCGCGACGGCGTACACCAACCTCCAGGGCCAGTTCAACACGGACGCCCAGGAGCTGAACAAGTCGCTGCGCGCCATCAAGGACGCGATCGAGCTCACGACCCAGAAGTACTCGCAGGCCGACGCCGACCAGCAGGCGATCTTCGGTTCCGCCGCCGCCGGCGCCTGAGCCTCGGCTCCGTCCGTTCACCCCGCGACGCGCACCCCGGGTGACGGGGTGCCGCGCAGCCTCGACTAGGAGACATCGTGGCCGACCACATTCTCGTCAACTTCGAGACCATCAAGAGCGCCAGCGCGGAGGTCCGCCGGACCGCGCAGACCATCAAGGCGCAGCTGGAGGAGCTGAAGGGCGGCGTCACCAAGATCGCCGCGAGCTGGGAGGGCGCCGCCCAGCAGGGCTACCAGGCCCACCAGACCAAGTGGGACCAGCGTGCCGAGCACCTGCAGCTGGTGCTGGAGCAGATCGCCAAGTCGCTGGACGACGCGGCCACCAGCTACCACAACACCGAGAGCCGCAACGCCACCCTCTGGACCGGCTGACGGCTCGCGCCGGACCCGGCGCGCCGTAGGGCGGGTGCCCCCTCGCGGGCACCCGCCTTTGGCGCGCGAGCGTGCAACCAGGTGGACGACATGAGGGGTGGCAGGGTGCCGGTGGTCAGGTACCGGACGGCGGCCGCGGCGGCGGCCGCGCTCGCGCTGCTGGGCGGCCCGCTGACGGTGCCGGCGGCGGCGGACGGGCCGGGCATCTCGGCCGCGGGGGAGTGCGGCAAGAACGCCCAGGACGTGCAGACCGTGCCGTGGTCGCTCCAGCGGATGGTGCTGGACGAGCTCTGGCAGGGCGGCACGGTCACCGGCGCCGGGGTGCTGGTCGCGGTCATCGACACCGGGGTGGACGACCAGAACCCGCAGCTCGCCAACAAGGTCCTCGACGGCGGTTCGCTGCTCAAGGACAAGGAGGGCAAGCAGGTCGAGGGCGGCGGCAAGGACGACCGGGTCGGCCACGGCACCAAGGTCGCGGGCATCATCGCGGCCGCCCGCAGCGAGCGGACCGGCTTCGTCGGGATCGCCCCGGGCGCCACGGTCCTGTCGATCCGGCAGAACGACGCCGAGGGCAACGGTGACGTGCACTCGCTGGTCGCGGCCGTCAACTCGGCGGTCCAGCAGGGCGCCAAGGTCATCAACATCTCCCAGGACGTGCGCGGCGCCGGTGACACCCGGTTCGTCGGCTACGAGGAGCTGAAGGCCGCGATCGACAACGCGGAGAACCGCGGGGTGGTGGTGGTCGCCTCCTCCGGCAACGACGGCCAGAAGGGCGACACCTATCCGGCGGCGTTCCGCACGGTGCTCGCCGTCGGCGCCTCCGACCGCAACAACGAGCGCACCTACTTCTCCCAGTACGGCGACTTCGTGGACGTCGCGGCCCCCGGCGTCGACATGCTCTCCACCGTCCCGCGCGCCGGGCAGTGCGTCGACAACGGCACCAGCTTCGCCGCGCCGTACGTCTCCGGGCTGGCGGCGCTGCTGGTCGGCGCGCACCCGGACTGGAAGCCCGGCCAGGTGCGGGCCTGGATCGAGCAGACCGCGCAGCGCACCGACCGCAAGGCGAACGAGTACATCGGCTGGGGCGTGGTCGACCCGGTGAAGGCGGTGACCACCGCGCCCGCCGCACCGGCCGACCGCCCGGTGGAGGACCCGCCGGTCGAGCTGGCCTCCGCGTCGATCGTGCCGCGCCCGCTCGGCCTCGGCGAGACCCAGGCCGACCGCGACGGCCGCACCGCGACCTACGTGCTGGGCATCGGCGCCCTGCTGGTCGCCCTGCTGATCGGCGGCGGCGTGGTGCTCCGCGACCACCGCCGGCGCACCTGACGGGGGCCCCGGCCGGGCGCCGGGAAGAACTCCGGGCCCGGCTGTAACATCCGGCCCCGGTCACCGCATCGAAGGAGTGTCGACGGCGGTGATCGGGGAGGGCGTGGGGGGATGGGCCGGAGCGCTGGCGCACGCGCGGCGAAGGACGCGGAGTTCCTGGAACTCGTCTCGGGACACACCGGACGGTTGTACCGCTCGGCCTGCCTGCTCACCGGCGGGGACACCCACGGGGCCGAGGACCTCGTCCAGGAGGCCCTCGGCCGGATGTACGTGCTGTGGCGCCGCAAGGCGTGGACCGGCGGGCGCCACCGGGTCGACAACCCCGGCGCCTACGCGCACACCGTGATGGTGCGGGTGTTCCTCGCCCAGAAGCGCCGCCGGTCCAGCGGTGAGCACCCCACCGACCGGCTGCCCGAGTCCGCGGGCCACGAGGCGGACGGGGCGCTGCGGCTCACCCTGCTCGACGCGCTCGGCGGGCTGTCCGTCCAGGACCGGGCGGTGCTGGTGCTGCGCTACTGGGAGGACCGCAGCGTCGAGGAGACCGCCGAGGTGCTGAGGCTGTCCTCGGGCGCGGTCCGCACCCGGACCTCCCGGGCGCTGGCGCGGTTGCGCGGGCGGCTCGGCGACTCGCTGGCCGAACTGACGGCCCGCTGACGGCACGACCCGACCGCCCGCTGCGGGGGTCCGCCACCGGCCCCTGTCCCGTGACCGAAGGAAACGGTGATCACGCATGTCGGCCTCCGACAGCTTCGAGGATGATCTGCTCCGCGCGATGACCCGCACGGGCGAGGCCTTCCACCCGCAGGGCCCGGCCGGGCTCGCGGCCGGCGGACTGGCCCGCGGCCGCCGCCGCTGGCGCCGCCGCTCGGCCCTCGCCGCGGTGGGCGGCGCGGCCGCGCTGACCCTGGTGGGTGCCGGCGCCGTGTACCTCACCGGTGGCTCCCCGGCCGCCTCGGGCCCGGCCCCGGCGGCGAGCGGCAGTGCCCCGGACTCCGGCGCCCCCGCCCCCGGGCCGTCCACGGCGGCCCCCACGGCGGCCCCCAGCGCCGCCTCCGGTGCCGCGGCGGTCGGCGGCGAGGAACTGCTCGCCGCCTTCCGGGCGATGCTGCCCGAGGGCCAGGTCGGCGAGGCCGAGGCGTCCGGAACCGGCGACGACGGCCGGCCCGGCGGCGGCGGGAGCCCCGGGGCCTCGCTGGTCCTCGACGACGGCAGGGGCAAGGCCATGATCACCGTCTCGGTGGCCAGGGTCGCCGGGAACGACCCGCGCCGGGCGGACAGCGGCTGCCCCGACCGGAAGCTGGTCCCCTACGACGCCTGCACCACGACCCCGCTGCCGGGCGGTGGCGCGCTGACCCTGTTCCAGGGCTACGAGCAGCCGCGCCCCCGGGGCGACACCAAGTGGTGGTCGGCCAGGCTGACCGGCGAGGACGGCCGGCTGATCGAGCTGAGCGAGTGGAACGCCCCGCAGCGCAAGGGGGTGCCGGTCTCCCGGGCCACCCCGCCGCTGAGCCCCGAGCAGCTCAGGGCGGTCGTCACCGACGGGTTCTGGGACCGGGTGGTCGCCGCCCTGGCGGAGCCGTACGGGCCGGACGGCACCGGCGGCCCGTACGGCGGGCAGGAGATCCTCGCGACCGTCGCCGAGCTGCTCCCGGCCGGGCTCAAGCGGAGCGAGGCCGACGGCGGCGATGCCTTCGCGAGCCTCGTGGTGAACGACGGCAGGGGCAAGTCGCTGGTGGAGCTCAACGTCGACGACTGGAGCGGGCCGCGGCACACCGAGCCGTTCGGGGGGTCGGAGACCATGCCCGACGGGACCCAGGTGAAGTTCCGCAAGCAGCCGGGCAACCCGGTGAAGTGGACGGCCGAGGCGCTGCACCCGGACGGCCTGCGGGTGGCGGTCAGCGCCTACAGCAGCGGTGCCCAGGGCGCCGCGTCCACCCGCACCGCGCCGGCGCTGACCGTCGAGCAGCTGAAGGCGATCGCGGCCAGCCCGGAGTGGAAGCTCAAGCGGTAGCCCGCGGACGCGGCAGTGCCCCGGGCCAGGGGGAGCCCGGGGCACTGCCGTGTGGGGGAGGGGGAGGGTTCGGGGGGAGGATCAGGCCTGCTGGTCCTCGGGGAGGCTGATCACCCAGTGGGTGTCCTGGCGGGGGCGCAGGTAGAACAGCCAGTAGAGGGTGGCGACGGCGGTGATGCCGCCGGTCCACAGCAGCGGGACCACGTCCAGCTGGGTGATGACGTAGCCGAGGACCACGATCAGCACCACCGGGACGGCCGGCCACAGCGGCATCCGCCAGGCGGCGGCGTGCTTGTGGTGCTTGCGGCGGGAGAGCAGCGCGGCGATCGCGACCAGCAGGTACATCCCGGTGACGGCGACGCCGGTGATCTCGCTGAGCAGCTCGCCCTTGACGTAGCAGAGCGCGGCGCCCGGCAGGCCGACGGCCAGGGTGGCGATCCACGGGGAGCCGAACCGGCCCAGGGTGCCGAAGGCCTTGTTGACCGGGCCGGGCCACGCCTTGTCGCGGGCCGAGGCGAACAGCACCCGGGAGTTCTGGATGACCATGACGATGCCGGCGTTGATGATGGCCAGCGCGACGCAGAGGCTGATGAAGGTGCCGACCGCGGAGTTGCTCCAGGCGGTGACCATGCCGGAGATGTCGCCGGAGCTCAGCGTCGCCAGGTCGGGGGCGCCCATGGTGATGGCGGCGACCGGGACGAGCAGGATCGCGGCGGAGATCCCCAGCGTCCACAGCACGGTGCGGGAGACGTTGCGGCGCGGGTTCTCCAGCTCCTCGGAGAGGTAGACGGCGGTGGAGAAGCCCTGGGTGATGAAGAGCGCGATGCCGAGGGCGCCGATGATCGCGCCGATGCTCACCGTGGTGGTGACGCCGTCCTCGCCGGTGACCACGCCGTGCAGCATGCTGGGCGCCCCGCCGTTGGCGTGGGCGAAGCCGAGCACCGACACCACGCCGGCCGCGACGACCTCCAGGACCAGGAAGATGCCGGTGATCCAGGCGTTGGCGCGCAGGTCCAGCAGGCCGGCCAGGGTGGCGGCGAGCATCACCGCCGCGCCGGCCAGGGGCTTGTCGACGTGCAGCACGGGGGCGAGGTAGTCGGCGGTGCCGAGGGCGATGACCGAGGGGACGATCATCACCACGATCAGCGAGAGCACGAAGACCAGCCAGCCGGCCAGGCGTCCGGCCAGGGTGCCGACCATCGCGTACTCGCCGCCGGCGCTGGGGATCAGGGTGCCGAGCTCGGAGTAGCAGAAGGCGACCGCGATGCAGAGCACCGAGCCGATCGCGATGGCGAGCGCGGTGGCGCTGCCGATGCTGGAGAACAGCTCCGGGACGATCACGAAGAGCGTGGAGGCCGGGGTGACGCAGGACAGCGTGAGCAGCGTGCCGCCGACGACGCCGATCGAGCGCTTGAGCTGCTGCTGCGGGGCGCCGGGCGCGCCTGCGACGGCCGCGGCGGAGGCCGCGGGGGCGGGCGGGCGAAGCGTGTCGGTCATGAGGCATCCGATCGGCTCTGTGCTGGTCCTGGAGAGGGAGCGGTATCGCCTCCGCTGGCTGACTGGCTCGGTGTCTGGTCCTGTCGCTCCCGGGCCGCCATGGAACCTTGGCCGGAATGATCGAGTCAATCGCGAAAGGGCTTCGGAATCCGTTGCCGTGAAGCGCATAAACATGCGATCCGATGATCACTGATCGTCATCACTATGCATGTCCGACTTGTTACTTTCGCTTCATCGCGCTGGAATCCAAGGTGAACGGCGGTTTACGTGCGCGCATTCCAAGGTGCTGTCCGGATGCGGGCGCAGGTCGACCGGAGGCCTCGACGGCCCCGTCAAGCCCCGGTCCGGGTACGGGAACCGCAGCCCCCCGGCGGAAAGATCTAGGTAACGTTTCAGCACCCGGGATGCCGGAAGGGGCCGGATCCGAGGACCCGACCCCTTCGAACACGCTGCGTCACGACAGACCGGCCGCTACGGCGCCGGCAGCCAGCCCGTCTGCACCATCTGCCCGCTGGTCACCCGGCGCGAGACGAACACGCCCCGGCCCGGCGGCAGCGCCTGCGGCTTGACGGTGCCCAGCAGCGGGCCCTCGTCCCGGTTGCCGGACAGCAGCACGCCCTGGCCGCCCAGCTCGCGCATCCGCTGCATGAACGGCTCGTACAGCGAGCGCCCGGCGCCGCCCGCGCTGCGCGCGACGATCACCCGCAGGCCGATGTCCCGCGCGAACGGCAGGAACTCCGCGAGCGCCGCCAGCGGGTTGCCCGAGGAGGTCGCCACCAGCTCGTAGTCGTCGACCACCACGAACATGTCCTTGCCGCTGTACCAGCTGCGGTTGCGCAGCTGCTCGGCGGTCACGTCCGGCCCGGGCAGCCGGCGCGCGCAGGCCCCGCGCAGCATCTCGACCACGCTCGACATGGCCGGCTGCGCGGCCGCGTACTCCACCAGGTACTCCGGCGGGACGACGCCGAGCAGCGCCCGCCGGTAGTCGCCGACCACGATGCCGGCCTGGTCCGGGGTGTAGCGCTCGGTGATCTGCTTGACGAGCATCCGCAGCAGCGCGGACTTCCCGGACTCGGTGTCGCCGAAGACGATGAACAGCGGGTCGGTCTCGAAGTTGACGAAGGCCGGCGCCAGCTCCGCCTCGTCCACGCCGAACGCGACGCCCCGCTCCGGGTGCTCGAAGCCCTTCGGCAGCGCGTGCCCGTCCAGCACCGCCGGCAGCATCCGCACCTGCGGCGCACGCGGGCCCGTCCACGCCCCGGCGACCGCCGAGACCAGCCCGGCCACGCCGTTCTGCAGGTCCTCCACCGAGCCGGAGCCGTCGAGGCGGGGCAGACCGGTGAGGAAGTGCAGCCGGTCCGCGGTGACGCCGCGGCCCGGGACGGCCGGCACGTTCTGCGCCACCCGGCGGTCCACCTCGGACTCCATGGAGTCGCCGAGCTTCAGCTCGGTCCGGTTCTGCAGCAGGTCCTTGAGCGCCGGGCGGACCTCCGCGTACCGGGCCGCGGTGACGATCAGGTGGACGCCGTAGCCCAGGCCCCGCTGGGCGATGTCGCCGATGACCGGCTCCAGCGCCTCGAACTCCTGCTTGAAGGTGTTCCAGCCGTCGATCACCAGGAAGACGTCGCCGAACTGCTCCTCCGGCAGCGCGCCGGAGGCCCGGCGGGCCCGGTAGGTGCCGATCGAGTCGATCCCGGTGGCGCGGAACAGCTCCTCGCGGCGGTTCAGCACGCCGTGCACCTCGGAGACCATCCGGCGCACCTTCTCGGCGTCCAGCCGCCCGGCCACCCCGCCGACCTGCGGCAGCTCCTGGAGCGACTGGAAGCCGCCACCGCCGAAGTCCAGCAGGTAGAACTGCACCTCCAGCGGGGTGTGGGTGAGCGCGAACGAGGCCACCGTGGTACGGATCACCGTCGACTTGCCGGAGCGCGGACCGCCGACCACCAGGCCGTGACCGGCCGCCGCCGAGTAGTCGTGGTCGAGGATGTCGCGCTTCTGGTCGCGCGGCTTGTCGACGATGCCGACCGGCACCCGCAGCCGGCCCAGCGCCCCGTACTGCGGCGCGGTCAGGCCGCGCTCGGCGGTCGCCTGGAGCGGCGGCAGCAGCTGGTCCACGCTCGGCGGGGCGTCCAGCGGCGGCAGCCACACCTGGTGCGCGGCCGGGCCCTGGCCCGTCATCCGCTGCACGAACACGTCGAGCACGGTGTCCGCCAGGGCGTCGTCCGGCTCCTCGGCGATCGGCTCGACCTCCTGCACCAGCGGCTCGGTCACCGGCACCTCGGCCGCGGTGAACCGCACCGGCCGCGCGGTCACCAGCCGGCCGCCGGTCGACCGCTGCTGCCCCGGCGCCCGGTACGGCCCGGAGACGTACGCCGCCTTGAACCGCTCCATCACGTCGGTGCCGAACTTCAGGTAGCCGACGCCCGGCACCGGCGGCAGGTGGTACGCGTCCGGGACGCCGATCGCCGCCCGCGACTCGGCCGCCGAGAAGGTGCGCAGACCGATCCGGTAGGAGAGGTAGGTGTCCAGCCCGCGCAGCTTGCCCTCCTCCAGACGCTGCGAGGCCAGCAGCAGGTGCACCCCGAGGGACCGGCCGATCCGGCCGATCTGGATGAACATGTCGATGAAGTCGGGCTTGGCGGTGAGGAGTTCGGAGAACTCGTCGATGATGAGCACCAGCGACGGCAGCGGGTCCAGCGCCGCGCCGGCCGCCCGGGCCCGCTCGTACTCGTGGATGTTCGCGTAGTTGCCGGCCCGGTGCAGCAGCTCCTGGCGCCGGTTGAGCTCGCCCTCGATGGCGTCCCGCATGCGGTCGACCAGGGTGAGCTGGCCCTCCAGGTTGGTGATCACCGCGGAGGTGTGCGGCATGTCCGCCATGCCCGCGAAGGTCGCGCCGCCCTTGAAGTCGGCGAGCACGAAGTTCAGCGTCTCCGAGGAGTGCGTCATCGCGAGGCCCAGCACCAGGGTGCGCAACAGCTCGGACTTGCCGGAGCCGGTCGCGCCGACGCACAGGCCGTGCGGGCCCATGCCCTCCAGCGCGGCCTCCTTGATGTCCAGGTACACGTGCTCGCCGCCGGCCCCGACACCGATCGGCACCCGCAGCCGCTCGTGCTGGGCCCGCTGCCGCCAGCTGCGGGTGACGTCGAAGGAGCCCGGGTCGCCGGAGTTCATCAGGTCGGTGAAGTCCAGGTTGGACAGCAGCGGTTCGTCGTCGCCGCCGGCCGAGGCCCGGTACGGCGCCAGCTGCCGGGCGAGCGCCTCGGACTGCCACGCGGACAGGGTGTCCGGGGTGCCGGCGTAGGTGGCGCCGGAGGCCGAGCGCAGCACCAGCTCGTCGGGCGAGACCGTGACGACCAGGTGCCCGGACGGCTCGTCCAGGTCACCCGGGACCACCTCGACGATGGTCACCCCGTGCACGCCCTCCGCACCGGCCAGCAGCGAGTCGTGCGGCACCGAGGCGCCGTCCATCACGACGACGATGTGCGGCTGGTCGGGCGCCGGCGCGGCGTCCCGGACGAACCGCTGACGGCCGGCGAGCTCGTCCTGCAACAGCAGTTCCAGCTCGCCGAGGCCGGTGGCGATCAGCCGGCGCGAACCGGCGCCGTCGCTCTCCTTGCGGTGCTGGTTGTGCGGGAGCCACTTGGTCCACTCCCACTCGTCCACCGCGCCGGGCGCGGCCGCCACCGTGATCAGCAGGTCGTCCGGCGAGTGCAGGGTGGTCAACTGGGCGATCATCGCCCGGACGTTGCCGTAGACGGTGTCCGGGTCCCCGCAGACCGTGATGTGGTAGAAGGCGCGCAGCGAGATCGCCAACGGCAGGTCCTGGAGGGTGCCGTGGGCCTTCAGGAAGGTCTGCATCGCGGCCGCCGACAGCGGCTCCAGCTCGTCCATCGGCGCGGTCTGCGGCGCCACCAGCGGGGTGGACAGCTGCACCGGTCCGCGGCCGACCCGTATCTGCGCGAAGTCGCCGTCCCCGGAGCGCCGTTCCCAGAGCCGGCGGCCGTCCGCGACGATCGACCAGAGCTGGTCCGGCTCGGGGTTCAGGAACAGCTGGGCGCCGCGCTGGCGCTCGGCGGTCCGGCGCACCTGACGGCGCATCTGCTGCAGGTACTTGAGGTAGTCGCGCCGTTCGTCCGCGGTGGCCGAGGAACCGCCCTTGCGGGCCCGGACGATCTGGGCGAGCGCCATGCCGACCGTCGAGACGATCATCAGACCGCCCATGATCTTCATCGGCGCCTGGGCGCCCGGCGAGAAGAAGAACACCGCCGATCCGCCCATGCCGAGCATCGGCAGGATGCTCATCACCCAGTCCTCGCCGCCCGACCGGGGCAGCTCGGGCGGGGGGACCATCTCCACCGGCTCGTCCGGCACCGCGGGCGGATAGGCCCGGGGCGGCCGCTTGACGGTGATCACGCCCATGCGCGCCCCACCCCCCGACCACGAACGCTTCGCTCGATCACCACGGCATCAGCCCTCACGCCACTGGATACGTACGGGTGAGGGCGCCCCGTGTGACGCCGCCCCCGCTCCGCCGACCGCAGGCACCCGGGGAGACGCGCGCCGCCCCCGCCGCCCTGCGCAGGGGGCCGATCCTACTGGGACCCCGGCCCCGCGGGGCCGCCCGCCCTCCACGGGGCCGGACACGAACCGAGCGGGTAGGGTAACGCCGCGCCAACTCGTGGCCCCGCCGGGCCGGTTCCGCCCGGCCGGCGCCGGCGCGTCAGCCAGACCGACCAGCCGCCGGTACCGCGGCACCGTCATCAAGGGGGAGCGCCCAGTGCGTCGAGCGAACGAGGTGCGGGCATGACGACGCCCGCCACGACCGGCTTCTGCCGGGTCACCGTCGTCGCCCCGGACAGCCGGATCGACGTCGCCCTGCCCGAGGACGTCCCGCTCGCGGACGTCTACCCCGAGGTGCTGCGCCTCTCCGGCCAGACCCAGCCCGACGGCGTCCCCACCGGCTTCCACCTGGTCCGCCGCGACGGCACCGTGCTCGACGGCAGCCGCTCGCTCGCCGCCCAGCAGGTGCGCGACGGCGACCTGCTCAGCCTGCGCCCGTTCGCCGAGTCGCTGCCGCCCGCCGTCTACGACGACGTCGCCGACGCCATCGCCACCGCCGGCGAGACCGACCGCCGGTTCTGGGGCCCCGAGCTGATGCGCGCCTTCGGCCTCATCGGCACCGGCGTGCTGCTCACCCTGCTCGGCTTCGCGCTCTGGTTCGCCGACCTGCGCCACGACATGCACGGCCTGCCCGGGGTGATCTCCGGCGTCGTCGCCGTCGTGCTCACCGCCCTCGCCGGCGTCCGCGCCCGGGTCTACCGGGACGCCTGGGCCGGCCTCGCGCTCGGCCTCGGCGCCCTGCCCCACGCCCTGATCGCCGGCAGCGGCGTGCTCGCCCCCACCGGCGGACCGCTGGACGGCCCCGGCCGGCTGCAGTTCCTCACCGGCTGCGTCGCCGTCCTGGTGGTCGCCGTCCTGCTGGTCGGCCTGCTGCCCGAGAAGGACTCGCTGTTCGTCGCCGCCGCCTTCCTGGCCGCGGCGGGCGCGCTGGCCACCTTCGCCGCCGTGCTGCTGCCCGGCACCCCGGCCGACCACATCGCCGCCGTCACCGGCGTCGCCGCCGTCGCCGCGATCGGCTTCCTGCCCGGCCTGTCCGCCCGCTTCGCCCGGCTGCCCGTCGGCTACAGCGCCCCCGGCCAGACCCGGGCCCGCGGCCGCGACCACGACGAGGACGCCGCCCGCGCCGAACTCGTCCAGTACGAGCGGATCGCCCACCAGGCCCGCCGCGGCCACGAAGTGCTGGTCGGCCTGGTCGGCGGCTGCGCCGCGGTGATCGTCGGCGCCTGCGCGGTGCTCGGCTTCACCGACGAGACCTTCCCCGAACTGCTCGCCCTGGTCCTCGGCCTGGCCACCATGCTCCGCGCCCGGCTGTTCCGCTACAGCGCGCAGGTCTTCAGCCTCACCGTCGCCGGCCTGCTCGGCCTGTCCCTGCTGATCGTCGGCCTCTCCCTGCACACCCCGCAGTTCGTGCTGCGGGCCGGGATCGGCTCCACCGACGCCGACCTGCGCACCGTCTGGCTGGCCGCCTCGATCGCCTTCGGCGCCGCGGTGCTCACCGCGATCGCCCTGGTGGTGCCGCGGCTGGGCGTCTCCCCGTTCTGGGGGCGCATCCTGGACCTGCTCGACAGCCTCACCCTGATGTCGCTGGTGCCGCTGGTGCTGGCCGTCCTCGACGTCTACCGGCTGGTCCGCGGCGCCACCGGCTGACCGGCCCGCCGGGGCCGCCCGACGGCGGTGCCGGAGGCACTGGTACGCTTGGCCTCCGAGCGCAGCCGTGTGTCCGCCCCCGGGTGGGGCGAGGACCGGCGGCCGTGCTCGTCACGACACCGAGTTCTCCCAGAGTCCTGTGCCGTAGACCAGGACCGCTCGGTATCACCTCGAAGGAGTTGCAGTGGCTCTCGCCTCTGACGTGAAGAAGCAGATCATCGCCGAGTTCGGCCAGAAGGAGGGCGACACCGGCTCCCCCGAGGTCCAGGTGGCCATGCTCTCCCGCCGCATCTCGGACCTGACCGAGCACCTCAAGTCGCACAAGCACGACCACCACTCGCGCCGCGGCCTGCTGATCCTGGTCGGCCAGCGCCGTCGTCTGCTGCAGTACCTGGCCAAGAAGGACATCGAGCGCTTCCGTACGCTCGTCGACCGCCTGGGCATCCGCCGCGGTGCCGCCGGCGGCGCCCGCTGAGAACGCCGCTCGGGGCGGCTCCCCACACCGGGGAGCCGCCCCTCGCGCGTATGCCGCGGCGGTACGGCCGGGGCGCCCACCGGGGCGTCCGAACGCAACGACCGTGCATAACAACTCGCGCGCACCTCCCCAGGTGGCCGAGGATTGCACCGTAGGGTTGTGGGCATGCCGGGTGATGGCGCCGCAAGCGCGCCACCAGGCAGCAGAACCCGACCCCCGCGGGACGAAGGCTTCAAACGGAAGCCGCCCGCATCCGAGAGAGCGTCCAGACGCGGACCGCCCGTCCGGACCCGGCCGGCCGAGAGGCGCCGGTCCTCGGTAGTGGCCGCCGGAGGCCCCGCCCATCGAAGCGGGGTGCACCGGAGGCTTCGATCGAAGACCGGCCCGACCGTCCAGGGTCAACACGCAGGCGATGCGCGGGGACGCTCTCCCGGAAGACGTACGAAAGAGGAGATCTTCCAGGTGGAAGAGAACGTGTTCTACGCCGAGGCCGTGATCGACAACGGTTCCTTCGGCACCCGTACCATCCGCTTCGAGACCGGCCGTCTGGCCCGTCAGGCGGCCGGCTCCGCCGTCGCCTACCTGGACGACGACACCATGGTGCTGTCGGCCACCAGCGCGTCCAAGCAGCCGAAGGAGCACTTCGACTTCTTCCCGCTGACGGTGGACGTCGAGGAGCGGATGTACGCCGCCGGCCGCATCCCCGGCTCGTTCTTCCGTCGTGAGGGCCGGCCCTCCGAGGACGCGATCCTCACCTGCCGCCTGATCGACCGCCCGCTGCGCCCGTCCTTCGTCAAGGGCCTGCGCAACGAGGTCCAGGTCGTCGTCACCGTGATGGCGCTGAACCCGGACCACCTGTACGACGTGGTGGCCATCAACGCCGCCTCCGCCTCCACCCAGCTGGCGGGCCTGCCGTTCTCCGGCCCGATCGGCGGCGTGCGCGTCGCGCTGATCAACGGCCAGTGGGTCGCCTTCCCGACCCACAGCGAGCTGGAGTCGGCCGTCTTCGACATGGTCGTGGCCGGCCGCGTCCTGCCGGACGGCGACGTCGCGATCATGATGGTCGAGGCCGAGGCCACCGACAAGACCATCAAGCTGGTCGAGGGCGGCGCCGACGCGCCGACCGAGGAGATCGTCGCCTCCGGCCTGGAGGCCGCGAAGCCGTTCATCAAGGTCCTGTGCGCCGCGCAGTCGCAGCTGGCCGCCCAGGCCGCCAAGCCGACCGGCGAGTTCCCGGTCTTCCTGGACTACCAGGACGACGTGCTCGCCGCGCTGACCGCCGCCGTCAAGGACGAGCTCGCCCAGGCCCTGACCATCGCGGGCAAGCAGGAGCGCAACAACGAGCTGGACCGCGTCAAGGCGCTGGCCGCCGAGAAGCTGCTGCCCGAGTTCGAGGGCCGCGAGAAGGAGATCAGCGCCGCCTACAACGCGCTGACCAAGAAGATCGTCCGCGAGCGCGTCATCAAGGACAAGGTCCGCATCGACGGCCGCGGCGTCACCGACATCCGCACCCTGGCCGCCGAGGTCGAGGCCATCCCGCGGGTGCACGGCTCGGCCCTGTTCGAGCGCGGCGAGACCCAGATCCTGGGTGTCACCACGCTGAACATGCTCCGCATGGAGCAGCAGCTGGACACGCTCTCCCCGGAGACCCGCCGCCGCTACATGCACAACTACAACTTCCCGCCGTACTCGGTCGGCGAGACCGGCCGCGTCGGTTCGCCGAAGCGCCGCGAGATCGGCCACGGCGCGCTGGCCGAGCGGGCCATCCTGCCGGTGCTGCCGACCCGCGAGGAGTTCCCGTACGCCATCCGCCAGGTCTCCGAGGCGCTCGGCTCCAACGGCTCCACCTCGATGGGCTCGGTCTGCGCCTCCACCATGTCGCTGCTGAACGCCGGTGTGCCGCTGAAGGCCGCCGTCGCCGGCATCGCCATGGGCCTGATCTCCCAGGAGATCGACGGTGAGACCCACTACGTGACCCTCACCGACATCCTTGGCGCCGAGGACGCGTACGGCGACATGGACTTCAAGGTCGCCGGTACCCGCAACTTCATCACCGCTCTGCAGCTGGACACCAAGCTCAACGGCATCCCGGCGTCGGTGCTGGCCGCCGCGCTGAAGCAGGCCCGCGACGCCCGCCTGCACATCCTCGACGTGATGAACGAGGCCATCGACTCCCCGGACGAGATGTCCCCGAACGCGCCGCGCATCATCACCATCAAGATTCCGGTGGACAAGATCGGCGAGGTCATCGGCCCCAAGGGCAAGATGATCAACCAGATCCAGGAGGACACCGGCGCCGAGATCACGATCGAGGACGACGGCACCATCTACATCGGTGCCGCCGACGGCCCGGCCGCCGAGGCCGCCCGCACCACGATCAACCAGATCGCCAACCCGACCATGCCAGAGGTCGGCGAGCGCTACCTGGGCACCGTGGTCAAGACCACGACCTTCGGTGCCTTCGTGTCGCTCATGCCGGGCAAGGACGGTCTGCTGCACATCTCGCAGATCCGCAAGCTCGCCGGCGGCAAGCGCGTGGAGAACGTCGAGGACGTCCTCGGCGTCGGCGCCAAGGTGCAGGTCGAGATCGCCGAGATCGACCCGCGCGGCAAGCTCTCGCTGATCCCGGTCATCGAGGGCGAGGAGAACGCCGAGGCCGCTTCCGAGTGAAGCGCCGCTAGCTGAACCCAGCGGCCCGCACGCCCCCAGCGGCGTGCGGGCCGCACCCTGTTGTCCCGCGCTCCCGACGGACCGCTTTTTTCTACGGAGGTACCCCCGTGGCCCAGGCCTCGGCGGCGACGCAGCGCCCCGGCACGACCCGGACCCTGCTGAAGGGCGCGGACGGCGCCGGAACCGTGCGCCGCACCGTCCTCCCCGGCGGCCTGCGCGTCGTCACCGAGACCCTGCCGACGGTGCGCTCCGCGACCTTCGGCATCTGGGTCGGCGTCGGCTCGCGGGACGAGACCCCGCAGCTCAACGGCGCCACGCACTACCTGGAGCACCTGCTCTTCAAGGGCACCGAGCGGCGCAGCGCGCTGGACATCTCGGCCGCCCTGGACGCGGTCGGCGGCGAGATGAACGCCTTCACCGCCAAGGAGAACACCTGCTACTACGCGCGGGTGCTCGACACCGACCTGCCGCTGGCCATCGACGTGGTCTGCGACATGCTCACCGGCTCGCTGATCCGCCCCGAGGACGTCGAGGCCGAGCGCGGCGTCATCCTCGAAGAGATGGCGATGGCCGAGGACGACCCGGGTGACGTCGTCCACGACCTCTTCGCCAAGGTGATCTTCGGCAACGGCCCGCTCGGCCGGCCGATCCTCGGCACCCAGGAGACCGTCCGGGCGCTCAGCCGCGACCAGATCGCGAACTTCTTCCACCGCCGCTACCGGCCCGAGCACCTGGTCGTCGCCGCGGCCGGCAACCTGGACCACCGCAAGGTCGTCCGGCAGGTCGAGCGGGCCTTCGCGCCGCTGCTCGCCAAGTCCGACGCCGCCCCCGCCGAGCCCCGGCACGGCGTGAAGGCGCTGCGGACCGCGGGCCGGGTCGAGGTGCTCAACCGGGCCACCGAGCAGGCCCACCTGGTGCTGGGCGTGCCCGGCGTGCCCCGGCACGACGAGCGCCGCTGGGCGATGGGCGTGCTCAACGCGGCCCTCGGCGGCGGCATGAGCTCCCGGCTGTTCCAGGAGGTCCGGGAGAAGCGCGGCCTGGCGTACTCGGTGTACTCGTACTCCTCCTCCTACGCGGACAGCGGCCTGTTCGGCATCTACGCCGGCTGCCAGCCCAAGCGGGTCGAGGAGGTGCTGCGGATCTGCCGCGAGGAGCTCGCCAAGGTGGTCGCCGAGGGCATCACCGAGGAGGAGCTGCAGCGCGCGATCGGCCAGATCTCCGGCTCCACCGTGCTCGGCATGGAGGACACCGGCTCGCTGATGAACCGCATCGGCAAGGCCGAGCTCAGCTACGGCCACCACCTGTCGGTCGACGACATGCTGGGGAAGATCGCGGCGGTGACCCTGGAGGACGTCCACGAGGTCGCCCGTGATGTGCTGGGCGCGTACCGGCCGTCGCTGGCGCTGATCGGTCCGGTCAACGACAAGCGGGCCGCGAAGCTCGCCGACCTGCTGGTGTGAGAGGACTTTCGCTATGACGCTGCGTGTCGCCGTGATCGGCGCCAAGGGACGGATCGGCTCTGAGGCGGTCAAGGCCGTGGAGGCCGCCCCCGACCTGGAGCTGGTCGCCGCCCTCGGCCGCGGGTCCGACCTGGCGGAGCTGACCCGGGCCGGCGCCCAGGTGGCCGTCGAGCTGACCCATCCGGACGCGGTGATGGGCAACCTCGACCACTGCCTGCGCCACGGGATCCACGTGGTCACCGGCACCACCGGCTGGACCGACGAGCGGCTGGCCACCGTGCGTGGCCTGCTCGACGAGGCGCCGGAGCTCGGCCTGCTGATCGCGCCGAACTTCTCGATCGGCGCGATCCTCGGCATGAAGTTCTCGCAGATCGCCGCGAGGTACTTCGAGTCGGTCGAGGTCGTCGAAATGCACCACGACGGCAAGGCGGACGCCCCCAGCGGCACCGCCGCCCGCACCGCCCAGCTGATCGCCGCCGCCCGCGCGGAGGCCGGCCGGCCGCCGCAGCAGGACCCGACCACCCACAGCCTGCCCGGCGCCCGCGGCGCCGACGTCGACGGGGTGCCGGTGCACTCGGTGCGGCTGCGCGGCCTGCTCGCCCACCAGCAGGTGATGTTCGGCGACACCGGCGAGACCCTCACCATCCGGCACGACTCGCTGCACCACAGCAGCTTCATGCCGGGCATCCTGCTCGGCGTGCGCAAGGTCGTGGAGACGCCCGGGCTCACCCTGGGCCTCGAACACTTCCTGGACCTGTGAGCCCGGCATGACCTCCCGTACCGGTTTCTTCGTCCTCGCCGGCGTGCTGGCGCTGGTCGCGCTGATCTGCGTCGGCGAGGGCGTCCAGCTGATCGCCACCGGCAAGCCGCTCGGCATCGGCCTGGGCCTGTGCGCCTTCGTCGTCCCGGTCATCGGCCTCTGGTTCCTGCGCCAGACGGTCCGCTTCGGCCGGGACAGCGAGCGGCTCGCCCGTGAGCTGGAGGCCGAGGGCGGTCTGCCCGTCGACGAGCTGAAGCGCACCGAGGGCGGGCGGATCGACCGCGCCTCGGCCGACGAGGTGTTCGCCCGCCGCAAGGCCGAGGCCGAGGCCGCCCCCGGCGACTGGCGGGTCTTCTTCCGCCTGGCGGTCGCCTACGCCGACGCCGGCGACGTGCCGCGCGCCCGCAAGACCATGCAGCACGCGATCCGGCTGCACCGCACCACCGGCACCACCGGCACCACCACCAACAAGCCTGCGAGGAGTAGCGCGTGAGCGACGACACGACGGCCCCCCGGTTCCGCGGCGACGTCACCGTGGACCTGGTCCGCAGTGCCGCCGACGACTCGGACGTCATCTGGGCGGCCCGGGTCTCGACGGCGGGCGAGCAGTCCCTGGAGGCGCTCCAGCAGGACCCGGAGAAGTCCAAGGGCCTGATCAACTTCCTGATGCGGGACCGGCACGGCACGCCCTTCGAGCACAACTCGATGACCTTCTTCATCAGCGCGCCGATCTTCGTCTTCCGCGAGTTCCACCGCCACCGCAGCGGCTGGTCGTACAACGAGGAGTCGGGCCGCTACCGCGAGCTGCAGCCGGTCTTCTACGTGCCGGCCGAGGAGCGCCGGCTGGTCCAGCAGGGCCGGCCGGGCCGCTACGAGTTCATCGAGGGCACCCCCGAGCAGCACGCGACCGTCACCGCCTCGATGGAGGCCGCCTACCGCGAGGCGTACGGGCGCTACCAGGAGATGCTGGAGGCCGGCGTGGCCCGCGAGGTCGCCCGTGCGGTGCTGCCGGTCGGGCTCTACTCGTCGATGTACGCGACCTGCAACGCCCGCTCGCTGATGCACTTCCTGTCGCTGCGCACCAAGCGGGAGAACTCGGCGGTGCCGTCGTTCCCGCAGCGCGAGATCGAGATGGTCGCCGAGCGGATGGAGGAGCAGTGGGCCGAGCTCATGCCGCTCACCCATGCGGCCTTCGAGAAGCACGGCCGGGTCGCCCCCTGACCTGCGGCGACGGGCATCCGGGGAGAGTGTCTGGCATGTCTGGATTGCGGCATATCTGACCTCTCCCTACGCTCGTGAACACGGATTCCGGTGCTGCTTGAACCCCCGAGCACGCAGCACCGGAATCCCACGTCCCCGCTGCTGGAACCGCTGGCACCGCCTCCGCGGAGGCGCTGCGCGGCCGCTTCGCAGCCGGGCCCACCGCCGGCCCACCGCCGCGGCCGTCCGAACCGTGGACCGGCCTGGGTGCCGCCCCACCGCCTACGAGTAGTTTTGGACGCATGGCTCCGACCTCCACCCCCCAGACGCCCTTCGGGCGGGTCCTGACCGCGATGGTGACACCGTTCACCGCCGACGGCGGCCTCGACCTCGACGGCGCCCAGCGCCTCGCCGCGCACCTCGTCGACTCCGGCAACGACGGCCTCGTCGTCAACGGCACCACCGGGGAGTCCCCGACCACCAGTGACGCCGAGAAGGCCCAGCTCGTCCGCGCCGTGGTGGAGGCGGTCGGGGACCGGGCCCACGTGGTGGCCGGGGTCGGCACCAACGACACCCGTCACAGCGTGGAGCTGGCCCGCCAGGCCGAGGCGGCCGGCGCGCACGGCCTGCTGGCGGTCACGCCGTACTACAGCAAGCCCCCGCAGGAGGGCCTGTACCGGCACACCGTGGAGATCGCCGACGCCACCGGGCTGCCGGTCATGCTGTACGACATCCCCGGTCGCAGCGGCGTCGCGCTGAGCCACGAGACGCTGGTCCGGCTGGGCGAACACCCGCGGATCGTCGCCAACAAGGACGCCAAGGGCGACCTCGGCGCCGCCGCCTGGGCCATCGCCCGCTCCGACCTCGCCTGGTACTCCGGTGACGACATCCTCAACCTGCCGCTGCTGTCGGTCGGAGCCGTCGGTGTCGTCAGCGTGGTCGGTCATGTGGTCGCCGGCGAGCTGCGGACCATGGTCGAGGCCTACCTGGCCGGCGATGTGGCCAAGGCCACGGCGGTCCACCAGCGCCTGCTGCCGGTGTTCACCGGTATCTTCCGCACCCAGGGCGTCATCCTCGCCAAGGCCGCGCTCGGGCTCCAGGGCCTGCCCGCCGGCCCGCTGCGGCTGCCCCTGGTCGGCGCGACTCCCGAGGAGATCGCCCAACTGAAGAAGGATCTCGCCGACGGCGGGGTAGACCTCTAACAGACACAGACGTGCGCGCCCCGGCTCGCCGGACCCTCACGGGCCCGCCGCTGGACCGGACCGAAGGCGCGAGAGCACCGACCTGGTAGGAAAACGACACTGAGAACGCACGCCATATGTCTCGCGGGGGAGGACCCCGGACATATGGCGTGCGTCGTGAGGAGAGTCTTTTGAGCCACCCGCATCCCGAACTCGGCGCGCCGCCGGCCCTGAAGGCGGGCGCCCTGCGCATCACCCCGCTCGGCGGTCTCGGCGAGATCGGCCGCAACATGACGGTCTTCGAGTACGGGGACCGCATTCTCATCGTCGACTGCGGCGTCCTCTTCCCCGAGGACGAGCAGCCCGGCGTCGACCTGATCCTCCCGGACTTCAGCTACATCCGGGACCGCCTCGACAAGATCGACGGCATCGTCCTCACGCACGGCCACGAGGACCACATCGGCGCCGTCCCGTTCCTGCTCCGGGAGAACCCGGACATCCCGCTGATCGGGTCGAAGCTCACCCTCGCGCTGATCGAGGCCAAGCTCGCCGAGCACCGCATCCGCCCGTACGTGCTGGAGGTCGCCGAGGGCGACCGCGAGCGGATCGGTCCCTTCGACTGCCAGTTCATCGCGGTCAACCACTCCATCCCGGACGCGCTGGCCGTCGCCGTGCGCACGCCCGCCGGCATGGTCGTCGCCACCGGTGACTTCAAGATGGACCAGCTGCCGCTCGACGGCCGGCTCACCGACCTGCCGACCTTCGCCAAGCTGGCGGAGGAGGGCATGGACCTGCTGCTGGTGGACTCCACCAACGCCGAGGTCCCCGGCTTCATCCCGCACGAGCGGGACATCTCGGCCGCCCTGCGAAACGTTTTCGCGAACGCCGAGAAGCGCATCATCGTGGCCTCGTTCGCCAGCCACGTGCACCGCATCCAGCAGGTGCTGGACGCCGCGCACGAGTACAAGCGCAAGGTCGCCTTCGTCGGCCGCTCGATGGTCCGCAACATGGGCATCGCCCGCGACCTCGGGTACCTGAAGGTCCCCGGCAACATGGTCGTCGACGTCAAGCAGCTGGACGACCTGCCGGACAAGGAGGTCGTGCTGATCTGTACCGGCTCGCAGGGCGAGCCGATGGCCGCGCTGTCCCGGATGGCCAACCGCGACCACCAGATCCGCATCGTCGAGGGCGACACCGTCGTCCTGGCGTCCTCGCTCATCCCGGGCAACGAGAACGCCGTCTACCGGGTCATCAACGGCCTGACCCGCTGGGGCGCCAAGGTCGTGCACAAGGGCAACGCCAAGGTGCACGTCTCCGGCCACGCCTCGGCCGGCGAGCTGCTGTACTTCTTCAACATCTGCAAGCCGCGCAACCTCATGCCGGTGCACGGCGAGTGGCGCCACCTGCGGGCCGCGGCCGACCTCGGCATCGCGACCGGTGTCCCGCGCAACCGGGTGGTCATCGCGGAGGACGGCGTCTGTGTCGACCTGGAGGACGGTGTCGCCCGCATCGTCGGCAAGGTGCAGGCCGGCTACGTCTACGTCGACGGCTCCTCGGTCGGTGACATCACCGAGGCCTCGCTCAAGGACCGCCGGATCCTCGGCGAGGAGGGCTTCATCTCCTGCTTCGTGGTGGTCGACTCCGCCAACGGCAAGATCGTCGGCGGTCCGACCATCCAGGCCCGCGGCTCCGGCATCGACGACGCCGCGTTCGTCCCGGTCGCGGCCAGGCTGCAGGAGGCCCTCGACCGCTCGGCGAGCGACGGTGTCCTGGAGATCCGCCAGGTCCAGCAGCTCGTCCGCCGGACCATCGGCAAGTGGGTGGCCGACAACTACCGTCGCCGCCCGATGATCCTCCCGGTCGTGGTCGAGGTCTGAGCCCTCCCGGCCTGATTTGACGTGGGGCAACCCGGTGCGTAATGTTCTCCGGGTTGCCCCACGGGACGGCCCCCAGTCGAAGTCCTCGAAACGAAATTCGAGAACGGAGCGGGAAAACGGCCCGAGAAACTCTGATAGAGTTCGGGAGCGCCGAAAGGCCGAAGCGAATCGGACAAAAGAAACTCCGGAAAACGGAGCGGAAAACATCTGATAAGCTGGAAACACGAAAGAACGAAGCGCCCGGAGGGCCGGTGTGAAAGCCGCCTGATGGAA
>NZ_JBHYUU010000064.1:0-38924 GCF_042749955.1 Kitasatospora sp. NPDC059462
CTCCTCCGATGTCACGACCCCCTGCCCCACCCCCACCCGCAGGAGTCACCCATGGCACCCCGCCCCCTCGCACCCCCGCTCGACCGGACCGGCACCCCGGTCCCGGACCCCCCGTACGACCGCCGTCGCGCCTGGCTGATCACCGCCATGATCGTCGCCTTCATGGTCGTCAACTTCGCCGACAAGTCCGTCCTGGGCCTCGCCGCCGTCCCGATCATGGACGAACTCGCCATCGACAACAGCACCTACGGCCTGGTCTCCAGCGCCTTCTCCCTGCTGTTCAGCCTCTCCGGCCTCCTCGTCGGCTTCCTCTCCACCCGGCTGTCCACCCGGATCCTCCTGTTCGCCATGACCCTGCTGTGGGCCGTCGCCCAACTGCCCGTCCTCCTCTCCGCCACCGTGCCCGCGCTGATCGCCGGCCGCGCCCTGCTCGGCGCCGCCGAGGGGCCCGCCGCCTCCATGTCCATGCACGCGCTGTACAAGTGGTTCCCCCCGCACCGCCGCGGCCTGCCCTCCGCCCTGCAGATCGGCGGCGCGGCCCTCGGCACCCTCATCGCCGCCCCCGTCCTCACCTGGCTGATCACCGGGTACGGCTGGCGCTCGGCCTTCGCCGCCCTCGCCGCCGTCAGCGCGCTCTGGGGCCTGCTCTGGTGGCGCGTCGGCCACGACGGCCCCTTCGACCACGCCCGGGCCGCCCCTGCGGACGGCACACCGGGAACCGGCCCGCACCACCTGCCCTACGGCCGGCTGCTCACCACCGGCACCGTGCTCGGCAGCATTTCCAGCGCCTTCGGCGCCGCCTGGGCGCTCTCCCTCAGCCAGGCCTGGCTCCCCGCCTACCTGCGCACCGAACTCGGCATGACCCCGAACGCCGCCGCCACCACCATCAGCGCCGTCTCCGCCTTCAGCCTCGTCCTGCTGCTGACCGTCTCCCCGCTCATGGACGCGCTCAAGTCCCGCCGGGTGTCGAGCCGTTGGTCGACCGGCGCCACCCAGGGCATCGCGGTCTGCGTGGCCGGCTGCGCCATGGCGGCCTTCCCCCTCACCCACGCCGCCGTACCCCGGCTGCTCCTGATCGCGCTCGCCTTCGGCAGCGTCGGCCTCGCCATCCCCCTGCACTACATGACCACCGCCGAGGTCGTCCCGAGCGCCCAGCGCGGCGCCCTGTTCGGCATCGTCGCCGCCACCGGGACCCTCCCCGGGCTCCTCGCCCCCTTCCTCACCGGCCGCCTCCTCGACACCGCGCCCGATCCCGGCACGGGCTACCGCACGGCCTTCCTCCTCGCCGCCCTCGTGATGACGACGGCGGGAGCGCTCGCGATCATCACCATCCGCCCCGAACACGATGCCCGACGGCTGGGCCTGCGACCGGACCGGGAACCGGGCGCTCCCGGACGCCCCTGACGGCCGCCCGCCCCGGCCCCGCCGAGCCTCCTCGCACCCCACGGCGAGGAGGCCGACGGCCGACCCGCCCGCTCACCGACAGCTGCGTCCGTTCCCGCGCGAGTCCTGCCGGCTCACCCCGGCCGGCTCGCCCCGGTCGGCCCCCGGCGCGGGGAGCCGCAGGTGAGGGCCGGCGATGGTCCGCCGGCCTGCGGCGGGCGTCGGCGATGTGCGGTCGGCAGCGGGCATCCGCCGTCCCCACCGGACCGGGCGACGTCGCCCGACACGCGGAAGGCCGCACGCGCGGCCCGACCACGGGCTGTCCGGCAGCCGGGCACCGGCGCGGGGGCCGGTGCCGCCCACCGGCAGGGAGGGCACCCCGTGGCCCAGTCCGACGGCTACCACTCCGCACCGCGTACTCGGGCGGTGGCTCGTTCGCCGGAGGGCGACCGGGTCACCTGGCAGCAGCGCCCACCCCGCGGCCGTACGTCCGCTACGCGGCGGGCGCGGCGCGCCTGGGCGGCCGGTGCCGGCCGGAGGAGCCCTGGTCGCCGCGGCCGGCGGCGGCCCGGGTTTCGGCGGCGGTGCGGGCGGAACGGCCGAGGCGGCTCGCGGACCCGTGGCGGCGCGGCCGTTCGACGACGGGGTTGGGGATCACGGTGGGAACGCCGGTGGGCACGCGGGCCCCGGTGATGCGGGCCAGGTCCTCGCCGCCCGCGCTGACCCTCGTGTTGACGGCAGTGATGCCGGCCGTGGTCATCATGCGGGCCGTCGTGCGGCGCTGACTGGACAGCACCAGCGTCACGACGGTGCCGGACTCCCCCGCCCGGGCGGTGCGCCCGCCCCGGTGGAGGTAGTCCTTGTGGTCGACCGGCGGGTCCACGTTGACGACGAGGTCGAGCCCGTCGACGTGGATGCCCCGGGCGGCGACGTTGGTCGCGATCAGCGCGGTCACCTCGCCGGTGCGGAACTGCTCCAGGGTGCGGGTGCGCTGCTGCTGGGACTTCTCGCCGTGCAGGGCCGCGGCCTTCACTCCGTTCGCGAGCAGGTCCTCCACCAGGCGGTCCGCGCCGTGCTTGGTGTCGGTGAACATGATCACCCTGCCGTCGCGGGACGCGATGTGGGCGATCGTGGCGCTCTTGTCGGAGTTCTGGACGTGCAGCACGTGGTGCTCCATGGTGCTGACCGCGCCCGCGGACGGGTCCACCGAGTGCGTGACCGGGTCCCTGAGGAAGCGCCGCACCAGGCGGTCGACGTTGCGGTCCAGGGTGGCGGAGAACAGCATCGTCTGGCCGCCCTCGGCGACCTGGTCGAGGAGTTCGGTGACCTGCGGCAGGAAACCCATGTCGGTCATCTGGTCGGCCTCGTCGAGCACCGTGATGCCGACCCGGTCCAGTCGGCAGTCGCCGCGCTGGACCAGGTCCTTGAGCCGGCCCGGAGTGGCCACCACGACCTCGGCCCCGCGGTTCAGCATCCATGCCTGGCGGCTGATCGACGTCCCGCCCATCACGGAGACCATCCGCAGGCGCACGGCGCGGGCGTAGGGGGTGAGCGCCTCGGTGACCTGCTGCGCGAGCTCACGGGTGGGGACCAGCACCACGGCCAGCGGGCAGCGCGGCTCGGCCCGCTGGCCGGCCGTGCGGGCCAGCACGGCGAGGCCGAACGCGATGGTCTTGCCGGAGCCGGTGCGGCCCCGCCCGAGGAGGTCGCGGCCGGCCAGCGAGTTCGGCAGCGTCGCGGCCTGGATCGGGAACGGCGCGGTGACGCCCTGGCGGGTCAGCACCGACAGCAGTGGCTTCGGCAGGTCCAGCTCGTCGAAGGACCCGACGGCCGGCAGCGCCGGGGTGGTGCTCACCGGCATCGCGAACTCCCCCTGCGCGGAGGACCGCCGAGGAGCGCTCCGGCCGGAGGACCGTCGGCCTGCGGCGGGCCGGCCGGTGCTGGAACGGACGTCGGCGTCGTGGTGCGAGGAGCGACTGGTGCGGGCCATGCGGAGGACCTTCCTCGGGGCGACACGTCACGAGGAAGACCCCGCGGCGCGGGACGCCGGGCGGAGACCGCAAGGGAACGGGCCGGAAGTGTGACGAACGGGACGCGGGCGACGGAACCGGTGCGGCGCGTCGCCGACGTCGGTGCTCACCGCCGGGCGGAAGCGGAGAGCCTCGAACCGCGGGCCGTCGCGGCGGGGCACCGATCAGGGGCGCGGCGCCGTGCGTCCCGGGTGGGAACGGCCGCCGACGGCGGAGCCAGGAGTCCGAACGGCCGGGGGGTGCGCCGTGGCGCAAAGGCCGAGGGGCCCGCACCGGGCATGTGCACGGTGCGGGCCCCTCGCTGCCTGGGCGGGTGCCGTGGCAGAAGAACTACAGCGGGCGAATGTTCTCGGCCTGCGGGCCCTTCTGGCCCTGCGTGACGTCGAACTCGACCTTCTGGCCCTCAAGCAGCTCACGGAAGCCGTTGGCGTTGATGTTCGAGTAGTGGGCGAAGACGTCCGGGCCGCCACCCTCCTGCTCGATGAAGCCGAAGCCCTTCTCCGAGTTGAACCACTTCACGGTGCCATTAGCCATCAAAATCTCCTTCAAGGGACTGTCCGAAGCACGCACAGCGCGGGCTTCGAGTCACCGCATGGAGCGCCCACCGGGAAAGACCGGGGAACAAAAAATGCGCCTGCAACACATCAGCAGGCGCACACAAAGTTCATGGGAACCACAACTGCAACTGAGTCGACTGTAGCAGGCCCCCACCCGCTGCGGCGGGATGCTCCGTCGCCGGTTTCGCGGGCACCGTCCCGCCGAACGGCCGCCCCGGGCCCGGAGCACCGTGAACACGCCTGCGGGGCAGGACCCTTGGCCGTGCGGCCGGGCCCCGGCCGGGGCCGCCGGCGCCCCGGGATTCCCGGCGCGGCATGCCCCGCGCACCGCCGCCGGCCACTCGGGCGCGGCGTGCGGCATTTTCGGCCGGAGCCGAATTCATGCACCCGGAGGGCCCCACTCCCGCACTTCCAGGCGCATACTGGCCGCAATGACGAAATTTGCAGCAGGTCGCCGCCCTCTGCCCACCAGCCCCTTCAAACCGCGCGTGAAGGCTCCGCCCAAGCACTTCGCCGTCGGTGACCGGGTCACCCATGACGCGTTCGGCCTCGGCCGGGTCATCGACACCGAAGGAGACGCCGACGCCGCGGTCCTCGTCGACTTCGGGTCGCGACAGGAACGCATCACCCACCCGTACACCGCGATGTTCAAACTCTGACCACCGACACCCGCCGCGCGGCCGATCGTGCCGCGCGGCTCGCGTGCGGGGAACGCCGCGCACGACGGTGACACACCGTGCCGGTGCGGCCCCGCCGATGGCCCCGGCACGGGCGGGCAGCCGCCCGATGCACGGCCCGGCGATGCCTGCCGATCAGCAGGGACCGAGGTCCTGCCAGACGCCCCACTCGCCGGTGGTGCCGGGCTCCTCGCCCAGCGTCCACCACTTGGCGCTCCACCGGTGGCCCTTCCACGCGACGGTGTTGCCGCCGGTGTAGACCTGCGTGCCGACCCAGGGGTCGGTGGAGCACGCCGGGGCGGTGCCGGTCACGGTGAGCGTGTAGGTCGCGGAGGACGTCGCCGAGGTGCCGGTCAGCGTGCCCTTGACCGTCAGCGGATAGGTGCCGGGGACGACCGTGGACACGGTCGACACCGACAGGGCGGCGCTGGAGCCCCCGCTGACCGAGGACGGGCTGACCGCGGCGGTGACCCCCGCAGGAACGCCGCTGACCGTCATCGCGATGGACGTGTTCGAGCCGTTGTTGATGATGGCCGTGCTCGCGGTCGCGGTGGTCGACGAGCCGGGGGTCACCGTGCCCGAGGACGGGCTGAGCTGCACCAGGATGGCGGGCACCGGGACACTCGACGCGGAGGGCGACGCGGAGGGCGACGGGGAGGAGGCGGTGACGGTGCCGGCACCGGCGAGCACCACGCCGCCGATGGCGGTGGCGGTGACGGCGGCGGCGACCAGGGCTCGGAGTGGTACGCGAACGGGTCCGGGCATGGACCGCGCTCCCTTCGAAGGTGGGGGACTTCGGCGACCTGAAGCACTCTGGCCTGGACCAATACTGGTGGTCCGGGCCACCGGGCTGTCAAGAGTCCTGACCAACTCCTGGCCTCAGCGGTTCCGCCGCATGAGCCACCGCGGCTCCGGAGTTCCTGCGGGCCGCGTTCCGCGCCGACCGGAACACCCGCCAGGTCACCCGCCCCGAAGGCCGCACCGGCACCGGCTGGTACCCCGTCACCCAGCACGGTCACGACGCCATCGTGATCGCCTTCGCCCGCACCGACTGCCGGGCGGGCGCACCCGGAGCGGCCCGGCCGGCGCGCGGCGCACGCCGGGCACCGGTACGGGGACCGAGGGCACGGGTCCCGGAAAAGTCCGGACGCCGCGCGGGGAGGGTGGGCTAGCCTGACATGGGCAGTTCCGGACTATTCGACGGAGCATCATGTTGCGTGTCGGCCACGGTCGTTGCTCGATCCTCGCACTCGGGGCACTGGCCCTCGCACTGCTCGGCACGGCCGGCTGCGACGGCGGCTCCGCACCGACCGCGGCGCCCCCGGCCCCGCCCCCGGAGACCACCGACGGCCCGGGGGACTACCGGCCGCCCCGGGACGTGTGCGGCGTCGTGGACTTCTCCCCGTTGACCCCCGTGCTCGGCCCGTTGAGCAACGCCCCGGAGAACACCGTCACGGGCGCCGACCCCAAGGTCTCCAGCGGCGCCCAGTGCCGGCAGTACCTGGGCGGCACCGGGGTGTTCGCGCGCGCGGTCGTGCACTGCAGCGCCTGGTCGGGCGTGGCCAAGGCGATCGAGATGCACAAGTACGCGCGCGAGACCGCCGCCAAGGACGCGGTGGGCGGCGTCACCGACGTCCCCGACCTCGGGCGGCAGGCGTTCCGGTACCGGGCCCCGGACAGCGTCCCCTGGCACGCCGACCTGCGGCTCACCGTCCGGGACAGCAACCTCGACTGCGAGCTGAAGGCCCAGACCGACCAGGTCCTCACCCCGGACCAGACCGCCACCGCCTACCAGGCCCTCACCGAGATCGCCCGCACCGCCGCCCCCCGCCTGCGCTGACCACCGCCCGGGCGGTCCGGCCGTCGGGTCGGACGGGCCGGGACGGCCGGCCGCCTCCGGGCCCGGTCGACGTGCCGCGGACGATCCGCCGCCACTCCCCGCGTACTGACCCCCTCACACCCCTGCCCGGTGGCACCGGCCGGCCTTCCGGCCGGAGCCACCGGGCCCCGTACGCCTGGCCTCGGGAGCCGTACGGCCGGTCGTGTGCGCCACGCCGTCCGCCCGCCGGCGAGCCGGCGCCGTCGGAAGGCGGTCACCTTGCTCAAGCAGCCATGGGGCCGCCGCTCGACCGGACTCATCGGGAAACGTCTCCCGCATGGCACAGTCCGCCGTCGGCGAGGAACGCCGCCGCGACGGTGGCGTACGAGGACCCGTGGAAGGCCCGCGATGAGCAGACGGGCGATCCATGAGTCCACCGCTGCGGGCGCCCCGTGCCGCAACGGCGACCTCCTGTCCGACCGGCAGCGGCACCCGGGCGGCCGGTGTACGTGCGAAGGCCCGTTCCATGGCGGAGACTTGACCGGATCGCGGTCCAGTGACGGCCGGTCGGCCCGGTCGCTAGGTCCAGTCGACCGACGGTGCCGGGAACCAGGTGAGCCCGTGGCGGCGCCAGGCGGGGGCCTGGGCGGCGAGGCGGGTGCGCAGGTCGTCCCAGCCGGGGGCGGGGCCCGGGGACCAGGCGCGGGCGGCGAGGGCGGGGAGGCGAGGGAGCAGCAGGAAGAACAGGTCGTCGGCGTCGTTCACGGACTCGCACCAGACCACCGCCTCGAAGCCCGCGACCTCGAAGGCGGTCTCGGCGTCCAGGCCCGCGATCGGCGCGGTGCAGACCTCGCGCAGCGTCACCGGCGGGTAGAGCGGGTGGCCGAGGCGGGCGCGGCGCTCCTCGGCCCCGCCGGTGACGGCCTCCGCGTAGGGGCGGTCGAGGTAGGCGCGTCCGCCGGAGGAGACCAGGACCCGCGCCTGCTGCTCGGCCATCAGGGCGGTGTCCTCGGTGGCCTCGCGGGAGGCCGACAGGAGCATGTCCCTCACCTGCGGCGGGAGCACGGTCAGGAACGGGTGCGCCGGGTCGGGGGCCAGCTCCTCGTCGATCCAGAGCTGGACGAGCTCGCCGGGAGCGGCCGCCACCCGGATCGACTCCTGCCAGCCGATCGGCTCCTTGCCGTGGGCGCGGACCAGTGCGCGTGCACGGGTCACGAACGCCCGGTGGTCCGCCACCGGCATGCCGAAGGCCTCGTCCCCGCCGATGTGGAGGAAGCGCCCGGGCGTGAGCGCCGCGAGCTCGGCGATCACCTCCTCGACGAACCGCCACACCTCCGGGCGTCCGGGCTCCAGCCACAGCGGCCGGAGCTCGCCCGCGACGAGCCTGGCCCACATCTCCTCGGTCGAGCCCGGCAGGGCCGTCGCTTCCGCCGAGCTCAGCTCCGGGCAGGCGGCGATCGCGGCGGTGCTGTGGCCGGGCATGTCGATCTCGGGCACCACGGTGATGTGGCGCGCGGCTGCGTGGGCGACGACCTCGCGGTACTGCGCCTGCGTGAAGAAGGCGCCGGGCTCCTGGCCGTGCGTGAGCTCCGGCCGGGAGCCGATCTCCAGGCGCCAGGCCTGGTCGTCGGTCAGGTGCAGGTGCAGCACGTTGAGCTTGTAGCGGTCGAGCAGGTCGATCACCCGGCACACCTCGGCGACCGAGAACCTGGCGCGGGCCACGTCCAGTGAGAGACCGCGCCAGGCGAGGGCCGGACCGTCGGCGAGGGCCAGGGCGGGCAGCCCGATGCCCGCCGGGTCGGCCGGGAGCTGTTCGGCGAGCGCGACCAGGGTGGTCAGCGCGCGGTGCACGCCGGCCGCGGACGCGCCCACGACGCGGATGCCGTCGCCGTCCACGGTGAGGGCGTGGCGTTCCGCGCCGAGGTCGTCCCCGGACGCGGATACGCCGCGCGCCACGGGGATCGCGGCGATCGCCGGGTCGGCGGGATCCACGCGGACGCTGATCGCGCCGGGCCGCGGAGCACCGGCCCCGACCCGGCCGAGCACCAGCCCGGTCTCCGCCGCGAGGCGCTCTGCGAAGAGGGCGGCGCTCGTCAGCAGCTCGGCGTCGGCGACCACGACGGGGGTGCCCGCGCGGAGGGGGAAGCCGCGCTCGCCCGGGGCGGCCGTGCGGGGAACGGGGAGGAGGCGGAGCAGCGCCGTCTCCGGGGACGTCGTCATGGGGAACTCCTGGTCAGTCAGCCGGGTTGCTGCGGGACCGGCGTCGGGTTCCGGTCCCGCAGCGGTGGTGGTGCCTCGTCCCGCCCCCGGGCACGACGGGACGGGGGCGGGACGAGGGGTCGGGTAATGGGTGTCAGCCCCGGGCGGCCGGGTCGACGGGCACGCTGTGGCCGGGGTCGGCGACGGAGGTCGCGATGCGGAGCGTGAAGGCGCCGGGTTCGGTCACCCAGGCGTGTGCCTCGGTGTCCCAGTGCTGGAACGCCCGCGGGGCGATCTCGATCCGCGCCCGCACCCGCTCGCCGGCGTCCGCCCGCACGGTGGTGAACCCGGCCAGCCAGGCGACGGGCCGTTCGACCTTCGAGCCCGGACGGGACAGGTAGGCCTGAAGGACCTGCTTGCCGTGCCGGGCACCGGTGTTGGTGACCTCGGCCAGGACGACGACGCAGTCGCCCTCGGTGGTGAGGGTCGGTGCGCCGATCTGCCAGGTGGTGTAGCCGAGGCCGGACCCGAAGGGCAGCGCGGGCGGGTTGCCGCCGTCGGCCTCGCGCTTGAGCCAGGCGCGGTAGCCGAGGTGGAGGCCTTCGGTGTAGGCGAGCCGGCCGTTGTCGGGCGTGACCTCCCAGACCGGGACGTCCTCCTCGCGGGTGGGCCAGGTGGTGGGCAGGCGGCCGCCCGGCTCGCGGGCGCCGGTCAGGACGTCGGCGAGGGCCGCGCCGAACTCCTGGCCGGGGAACCAGGCCAGGACGACGGCGGCGGCCTCGTCGAGCCAGGGCATCAGCACCGGGGCACCGGAGTTGACGACCACGACGGTGCGGGGGTTGACCTCGGCGACGCGGCGCACGAGCTCGTCCTGCCCGTCGGGGAGGGCGAGGCCCGGGCGGTCGAAGCCTTCGGACTCGATGGCCTCGGTGGTGCCGACGACCACGACGGCGACGTCGCTCGCGGCCGCCAGCTCGACGGCACGCCGGAACTCCTGCTCCGGGTCGCCGAAGAGGTCCTTGAAGCCGAGCTTGACGCTGGCGAAGGGGACGCCGAGGAGCTCCGGGGTGTAGGTCAGGCGCAGCTCCACGGTCCGGCCGCGGCTGAGGTCGTGGGAGGCCACGCGCGACGGGGGGTTGAGGAGGGCGGCCATGAAGTCGCCGCCCTCGGGGACCCCGAGCGAGCCGGCGCCGGCGGCGACGCCGTCGACCTCGAAGGTGAAGCCGCCCAGTCCCGCGAAGCCGAGGTCGTGGCGGCCGTCGCGGTCCGGGGTGAAGCGGGTGGTCAGTTCGATGCGGGCGGCCCGGGCCAGCCGCGCGTCGCCGAACGAGGAGAAGCTCCCGGAGGGGATGACCTCCTCGCTGAACGTCTCGCCGTCCTCGTCGAGGTAGCGGACGCGGACGCCCTGGGCGCCCGTCAGCGGGTCATGAACCGTGCCGCCCGCCAAGGGGTGCAGTTCGTCGACCGGGGGCAGGCCGGGGGCGAAGCCGATGGCGTCCGCGCCGTAGGCCTCGCGCAGACCGTCGAGCGGCGTGACGACGCGGCGCGGGAACACGGACGCCGATCCGCCGCCCTGGGCGCGGGCACGCAGCGCGTGCTGCCCGATCACGCCGACGGTCAGTCCTTCCCGGGGCGGGACGGGCAGGGTCCCGTTGTTGCGGGCCAGGACCATGCCGTCCGCGGCGGCCTCGCGCAGCAGGCCTGCGATCGCGGTGTCGTCCCAGGGCTCGACCGGGACGGTCGCCGGACCGCTCTCCAGGGCGCCGACGCGCGAGGCGAGCAGCAGCAGCCGGGCGGCCTTCTCGTCGATCGCGTCCTCGGGGACGCGTCCGGCCTTGACGGCCTCGACGAGCGCGTCGCCCCACGCCCCGTCCGGGCCGGGCATGGCCAGGTCCTGGCCGGAGGTGGCGGACGGCTCGGTGTCGCGCACCGCCATCCAGTCGGAGACGACGACGCCGTCGAAGCCCCACTCGTCCTTCAGCGGGTCGCGCAGCAGCGGGTTGGCGGTCATGGTGGTGCCGTTGACGGAGTTGTAGGCGGACATCACCAGCCAGGCGCCCTCCTTCACCATCCGCTCGAAGGGGGCCAGGTAGACCTCGCGCAGGGTCCGTTCGTCGATCCGGGCGTCGACGGTGAAGCGGTCGGTCTCGGAGTCGTTGGCGACGTAGTGCTTGGCCGTGGTCGCCACGCCGTGTGCCTGCACGGCGGTGACGTAGGCGGCGCCGAACTCGCCGGTGAGGTGGGGGTCCTCGCTGTAGGCCTCGAAGTGGCGGCCGCCGCGCGGCGAGCGGTGCAGGTTGACGGTGGGGCCGAGCACGACGTCGACGCCCTTGGCGCGGGCCTCGGCGGCGATCAGGGCGCCGAGCCGGCGGACCTGCTCCAGGTCCCAGGTGGCGCAGACGCAGCCGGCGGACGGCAGGCTCGCCGAGGGGTCGCGGTCGTCCAGGGCCGCGCCGCGCACTCCGGTGGGGCCGTCGGAGACGACGATGGGGCGCAGGCCGACGGCGGGTTCGTCGTGCAGCGTCCACAGGGAGGCGCCGGTGAGCAGGCGCACCTTCTGTTCGAGGGTGAGGCGCTCCAGCAGCGCCGTGACGAGCGGGGAGGCGAGCATCGCCGCTCCTTTCGGTGAATGGGGGTGAGGGTGGAGGTGCGGGTGCGAAGGGGGGAGGATCCGGGTCAGCGAACGCTGCGGATGGGGAGGACGGCGAGGGCGCCGAGGAACCCGATCACTCCGACGACCGGGTAGAGCGCGGCGTAGCCGCCGAAGGTGTGCACGATGCCCGCGGCCGCCACGGGCGCGATGGTGTTGGGCAGGGTGGCGGCGAGGTTGAGGACCCCGAGGTCCTTGCCGAAGTCGTCCGGGTCGGGCAGCACGGAGCTCATCAGGGCCTGGTCGACGGCGGCGAAGGCGCCGAAGCCCGACGCGACGACGAAGCTGGACAGCGCGAGTCCGGGGACCGAGGGCAGGGCGAGTGGAATCGCGGCGCCGGCGGAGATGACCAGTCCCGAGACGAGCACGACCGGCTTGCGTCGCCCGAGGCGGTCGGACAGCGGTCCGGCGACCGTGGTCGCCACCAGGATCCCGGGCAGGGCGACCAGGCTGAGCAGCGGCACGGTGCGTGTCGCCTCCTCCAGGGTCAGGCCGACGTAGTCCTGGGCCAGGTAGAGCTGGTAGGTGTTCAGCATCGCGTAGCCGCCGAACAGCAGGAAGCGTCCCGCGAAGCCCCAGAAGAAGTCGGGGTTGCGCACCGGGTTGACCCAGAAGGCGGCGAGGAAGGCGCGCGGCGAGAACGGCCGGCGCGGTTCACCGCGGTTGTCGCGGTCGGGTACGAGGACCACGAAGAGCACGATCACGAGGAGCGTGGCACCGGCGGTGACCGCGTAGCCGAGCGGGATGTCGTCGGTGAACAGCGAGCCGAGGACCGGGCCGAGGACGGCGCCGAGCAGCATGCCCAGCCCGACGCCGGTGGAGTAGCGGCCGCGCAGGTGGTCGGGGACCCGGTCGGGCAGCAGCGCGGAGAAGGGTCCCTGGAAGGCGTTGAACCCGAACTGCACCAGCATGACGCACACGGTCAGCGCGGCCACGTTCGGTGCGAGTCCGCAGGTGAGCAGAGCGGTGGCGCCGAGGCAGGCGCCGGCGAGCATCCAGGGTCTTCGCGCGCCGTAGCGGCTGCGGGTGCGGTCCGACAGCACGCCCACGATCGGCTGGGCGAGCATCGCGGCCACGGCGGCGAGCGCGTTGATGAGCGCGAGGTTCGAGGTCTTCGCGTCCGGGTCCATGTGCTCGACCTGGATGGCGACGTAGAAGACCGTGACGGAGTAGGCGATCGGGGCCATCGGGGCGGCGAACGGGGCGGTGCGGAACAGTCGCCGCAGTGCCGGCGGCACCGTGCGGGAGGGCTGCGCGGCCTGCGGGTCGGTCGGCGCGGCGGCGGCCGTCGTGGAGAGGTCGTGGGCGGGCCCGGGGTCGGCGTGCTTGGGCATCCGGGGTCTCCGTTCCGTCGCCGGGGTCAGTGCAGGCCGTTGCGGCGGGCGCAGGCACCGAGCCAGGCCAGGCTGGGCTTCGGGGTGCGCACGAAGGTCTCCCGGTCCACCGCGATCAGGCCGAACGTGGCCGCGTAGCGGCCCCATTCGTAGTTGTCGAGCGCCGACCAGTGCAGGTAGCCGCGCACGTCGATGCCGTCCGCGACCGCCTTCTCCAGGTGGCCGAGCGCCTCGGTGGTGTAGGCGATCCGCCGGGTGTCGTCGTCGGTGGCGATGCCGTTCTCGGTGACCAGCAGGGGAACGCCGCCGCTCTCCTCCCACGCACGGCGCAGCGCCGTGCCCAGCGCGTCGGGCCGGTACGCCCACCCGGTCAGGGAGTTGTCGGGGTGCTGCGGGTGCGGCACGGGGCCGTTCGCGTCGACCGGCTGGCTGGTGTAGGCCTGCACGCCGAGGAAGTCGTCGTCGCGGGCGACGTCGAGGTAGAAGCCCTCCCACTCGTGGTGGACGCGCTCGAAGACGTCCTCGTTGCCCTCGGTGGGGGTGAACGCCTGCTGGGCGACGGTCCAGCCCGCCTTCGCGTTCGTGGTCGCGCGCACCACCTCGACGGCGCGGCGGTGCACCTGGGCGAGCGTGTCCCCGAGCGCCTGGTCGGGGACGACCCGGGCCATCGCCGTCGCGAGTTCCGTCGCGGCGGAGCCCTGGCTGTCCGCCACCTTGAAGAGGGCCTCCTGGATGGTCGCGAACACCGCGAGCATGTTCGGCTCGTTGATCGTGCAGATCCAGTCCACGTCCTGCAGCGCCGGGGCGATGAACTCGATGTAGCGGGTGAAGCGGTCCGCCGCGTCCGGCCGGCGCCAGCCGCCGGACTCCGCGAACCAGCGCGGCAGGGTGAAGTGGTGCAGGGTCACCACGGGCTTGAGGCCGAGCCGCAGTGCCGTGTCGACCATGCGCCGGTAGTGGTCGCGCTCGGCGTGCGAGAACTGACCTTCGGCCGGCTCGATCCGGGCCCACTCGAAGCCGAAGCGGTAGGCGTTCAGCCCGGCCCCGGCCAGCAGGGCCATGTCCTCGCCGTAGCGGTGGTAGCTGTCGACCGCGTCGCCGCTGCGGTCCGGGAACGGGGAGGCGGGGGCGGTCTCCAGTGCCCACCAGTCCGAGTTGAGGTTGTTGCCCTCCACCTGGTGCGGGGAGGTGGAGGCACCCCAGAGGAAGTCCTTGCGCAGACCGGCCATGTCGCACTCCTTCGTTCGTCCCGGTGAAACGAAAAGTTACCAGCGAGGTGGTAAGTTTTGGGAAGGTTAACACAGCGGCGATACTGGAGCGATGGCAATGAAGCGGGGCAGTTACCGGACCGGACGAGAGCGCGTCGAACGCGTCCTCGACGCCTCCCACGAGCTGTTCATCAGCTCCGGCTACCGGGCCACGTCGCTGCGCGACATCGCCGCGGCCTCGGGGATCTCCCACCCGGCGCTGCTGCGCCACTTCGCCACGAAGCAGGAGATCCTCACCGCCCTCGTCGACCGCCTCGACCGCGAGCACCGCGACTGGATCGCGGCCGGCGCGGACGCCGCGGGCACGTCCCCCTCCGCGGCCGAGACGGCGCGACGCAATGCCGACGCGCGCGGCTGGATCCCCCTGTTCACCGCGCTGCTCGGCGAGGCGACCAGCCCCGAGCACCCCGGCCACGACCTCATGCGCACGCGCCAACGGGTCGGCACCCGCCTGGGCGTGCAGATGCTCAGCGGCTCCGGGGGCGACGAACGCTCGGCCAGGCTGGCCGTCCAGCAACTCGGCGCCGCGTGGGACGGCCTGCAGATCCTCTCGCTCTACTTCCCCGGCCTCATCGACATCCCCGCCCAACTCGCCGCCCACGAAGAGGAGATGAAGGCGAACGGGCTTCCGCCCGCGCCCGCCCTGCCGTGGCCCGCACCTCGGCCGGCGGACACCGCGAACACAGACACGCCGCCGGAGCGGACCTCACGCGCTCGGGCCGTCGAGGCCGCGGCGCGCCTGTACGCGCGCCACGGCTACCACGACACCTCCATGCAGGCCGTCGCGGAGGAGGCCGGACTCACCAAGGCCGCGCTCGTGCACGTCGCCCCCACCAAGCGCGCACTCCTGGACCTGGTCCTCACAGACCTGATCGCCCCCGTGGAGGACGAACCGGATCCCTACAGCCGGCTCCGGGTGCTGCTGGACCGTCCCCGCTGGCAGGCCGCTGCGGAGATCGTGCTCATGTGCGAAGCCACCGTGCCCTCCCACCCTGCGCACGCCCGGATGGCCAAGCGGCTCGCCCACAGCCTCGCCAGCACGGCGGACGACCTCGCGGCGGCGCAGCCGCTGGGCGAGGAGGAAGCGCGCACGAGCGCACAGTGGCTGGTCGCGCTCGCGCTCGGGGGGCTGATCGCCTGGCTCTACGAACCCGATGCCATCGACTTGGGGACCCTGATCGGGAGCGCACTGCCCGCCGCCCGGCAGGGCGGTCCGGTCGGGACTGCGCCGTCCTCGGGCTGACGGCCGGCGGGCGACGTCGAGCACGCCGCGCAGCAGCCGCCGCACGGGCACCTTCGACCACAAGGTCGTCGAGGCCTTCACCGGATCAGCTGGAACGCGGACAGAGTGCTCGACGACGTGCGCCAGTACGTGGTCGAGCACCTGGCCGACCCGGGCGGCGTGCTTCGGGGAGACGGCCTCAGTCGGCAACGCCTTCCCTGCCCGCCGCTGCGAGCCGAAGCGGTCTGTCAGTCCCCGATACTGCCGACAGCGAGGGAGGAAAAGGCGTTGGTCCCGGGTTCGGCGTAGGTCACCGTTTCGAAGTCGATGTCGGCCGCGGCGACGCCCGCCGTTCCAACCGTGAACAGGGCGGCTACCGTCAGGGACACGGCTGTGTACATGATCTTGCGCATAGGGCTCGCTTCTCCTTTGAGCAGGGCGGATCTCCCTTGTCTCTCAACTCGGCCCGCTCCCTACCGCACCACGGCGGAGGAGCCACCCGGAAGGGGAGCGCGCACCACCCGTCGGACTCAGTCGTCATACCGGTGCGAACGAAGGGCACCTGGGCGGCCGCACCCTCTCAGCCACCACCTCCTGCGGGCCTCGTCGGTCTGCCAACACGGTCCCGTAAAGTGAGATGAGGCACGCCTGACCAATGCAGACCGTCCCCTTTCTCGCCGACGCCAGGCGGGGGCGTCCGGGATGTGCCCGTCGGGCGGCAGGGGAACAGGGAGAGAGATGGCGAGGGACGGCCAGGAGGCCAGGCGCCCGCACGGAGAGCTCGTGGCGGATGTGATGGCGGTGCTGTGGGCAGCCGGGGAGCCGCTGACCGCCCAGCAGGTCAAGGGTGCCCTGCGTCAGGACCTCGCGCGTACGACGGTGGCGACGATCCTCACCCGCCTGCACGAGAACGGGACCCTGTCCCGTAGCCGGCCGGGGCGTTCCTTCGCGTACGCGCCCGTCTCGGACGCCGCCGGCCTGGCCGCCGGCCGGATGCGCCGGGAACTGGAGAAGGAGCCGCAGCGGGATCTCGTGCTCAAGCGATTCGTGTCCTCGCTGTCCGCCGATGACGGGGACGCTCTGCGGCGTCTCATCCTGGAGGCCCAGAGCGAACGCCCCTCGACCGCAGCGGGCCAGGAGGATCCCGGAGGCGGAGCATGACACTGTTCCTCGTGGTCGTCGCGCTCGCTCTGGTGCTCCCCTGGGCGGCGGTGCCCGCGGCGCACCGGCTGGCCCGACTTCTTCCGCCCCGCGGGGCGGCCTTCGCGCTCACCGGGGCGGCGGCGGTGCTCGCGGGCGGCACCGTCGCGGCGTTGGCCGGCCTCTTCCACGTGCCGTTCCTGGCGGGACTGGAGCACATGAGCCTGGGCCGGGTCGTCACCCACTGGCCGGCGGTGGTTCCGGTCTCCTGTGCGGCCGGGGCTGTGCTCGCCGCGCAGGCGGTCCGGGTCTGGCTGGCGGCGCGTCGCCAGCGGGCGCTGCTGTCGCGCGCGTGGGGGCTGACCGGCGACGCAGTGGCGGACGGCGACCTCCTCGTCGTCCCGGGTGCGGAGGCGGAGGCGTTCGCCCTGCCCGGTCACCGCGGGCGCGCCGGCCGGGTCGTCGTGACGGAGGGCATGCTCAGGGCGCTGGGGCCATCGGAACGAGCGGTGCTGTTCGCGCACGAGCGAGCCCATCTGAGCGGTCGGCACCACCTGCTGTCGGGAATCCTCGACCTGACCGCCGCCGTCCATCCGGCGATCGGGCGGCTGCGCGCCGCTCTGGAGTTCCAGTTGGAGCGGTGGGCGGACGAGTCCGCGGCCCGGGCGGTGGACGACCGGCGCACGGCCGCGACCGCCATCGCCCGTGCCGCACTGGCCGGCCCCGTCGGCACCGGGCCGTACGGGGGCGGGGTCTTCTCCGTGCGGACGGGGCCGGTTCCTCGCCGGGTCGAGGCTCTGCTGGCACCGGAGCCTGCCGCGCCGAGGGGCCGCGGACCGCGCGCGGCCGCCGTCGGGCTCCTCGCCGTCATCGTGTTCTCCGCCCTGCTGGCCGCCGGTCTCGCCTACGGCCTGCACGAGCACGTGGAGTATGCCGCGGAGCAGATCACCGGCCGATGACCGGTGTGACGACATTAATGTAGACCAACTGTCGGAGGCCTGGGTATGGTGAGCCTCGGCTTACCCTTCGGCGCCCGGAGCGCCGAGTTTTCCGATGATGGGGACATGGTGTGTACGACGGGCGGAACGCGTCGTCGAGTCCGTTCGAGCAGTCCGTCTACCTTCTCGCCGAGGCCGGCAGGACGGTCGACCGGCTGTTGGCGGCACGGCTGGACGTGCGGGGGCTGACCCCGGTCCACCACACGCTGCTGTCGGTGCTGGCCCAACTGGGGCCGCACGGCCGCCACGACCTCACCAGCCGCGTGAGCGCTCCCGGGCCGGAGGCGGATCAGGCGCTCGACGACCTGCTGTCGGCACGCCTGCTGCAGTCGATGGTCGTCCACGTCGGCGGGCGGCAGGAGGTCCTGGCGATCACCGCGCCCGGCCGGGCCGCTCTGGAGGTGCTCCACGGCGACGCGTCGGCGGTGCAGGAGGATCTCCTGACGTCCTTGACGAAGGGGCAGCGCGCCGAGCTGAACTCCCTGCTCCGACGGGTGTGCGCGGCCGCCGCCCGTGCGGCCGAGCGACCCGCGCAGCCCCAGGGGGCCGGGAATGGTTGGGTACTTACAGCAGGCGGCCGCCGGACGTGGGCTCCGGTGGGCGGGAGCGCCGGTGTGGGCGGGAGCGCCGGTGCGGCCGGGGAGGCGGACGCGGCCCCTGGCCACCGGACATCCGCCCGGCCCTGACGCGACGGCCGCGTTCAGTTCGGGACCGGGCTCGGAACCGGGTCCTGGTCGGCGGGCGACGCCGGCTTGCAGAGCCCGAGTGGCAGCACGGTGTCGGCGTGGGCGGACACCAGGGGAAGGTCGTGGCTGACGAGGACCACGGCGAGGCCCCTGCTGTCCCGTATGTCGCGCAGGAGGTCCATGATGCCGTCGGCGGTGTCGGCGTCGAGGGCGGAAGTGATCTCGTCGCAGAGCAGGACGTCGGGTTCGGCGGCCAGCGCCCTGGCGATGGAGACGCGCTGGCGCTGCCCGCCGGAGAGTTCGTGGGGGTAGCGGGCGGCGTGGTCGGGGGTGAGGCCGACCGCGGTCAGCAGTTCGGCGACGCGCGCGGCGCAGCGGTCGGCGGGCAGGGCGAAGTGGAGGCGCAGCGGGCGGGCGAGGGTGGCGCCGACGGTGTGGGCGGGGTTGAGGGCGCCGAGCGGGTTCTGGGGGACGAGCTGGATGCGGCGGCGCTGGTCCCGGCCGCGGCGCCGGTAGGAGGGGGCCAGAGGTGCACCGCCGAGGGTGACGCTGCCGGCGTCGGGCCGGTGGAGGCCTGCGAGGGTGCGCAGCAGGGTGGTCTTGCCGCAGCCGGACGGGCCGGTGATGCCGGTGAGGGTGCCGGGCCGCAGTGTGAGGTCGAGGCCGGTCAGGACGTGGTGGCGGTCGCGGCCCGTGCCGACGGTGGCGTGGAGCGCCGTCACCTCGACGACGGGCTCGGTCGCGGGGGTGTCGGTGTGACGACGCCCGGCCGGGGCCGGAGCTTCGGTCGGGGCGGTGGTGGGGCGGGCGGGCCGCAGGGCGAGGACGTCGTCGGCGCAGCGGGCGACGAAGTCGGGGTCGTGGCTGGTGAGGGCGATGGCGATGGTGCCGGTGGTGGCGATGTCGCGCAGGAGGTCGGCGATGTCGTCGCGCAGGGCGGGGTCGAGGCCGGCGGTGGGTTCGTCGAGGAGGAGGATCGCCGGGCGTCGGGCGAGGGCTCGGGCGAGGGCGACGCGCCGTTGCTGTCCGCCGGACAGGGCTGCCGGGCGGCGGCGTTCGATTCCCTCGCCGAGCGGCAGGTGGACCGCGCGCAGCAGGTCCGGTACGGAGGTGCTGCGGCGGTCGGCGGCGGTTTCGGTGATGAGGTGTGCAACGCGCATGCGGGGGTTGAGTCCGGAGCCGGGGTCCTGGCCCACGAAGGCGAGCTGGTGGCGGCGCAGGCGGCGCAGTTCCTCGGGTGGGAGGGTGAGGATGTCGTGGCCGAGGACGGTGAGGTGTCCGGCGGTGACGTGCGCGCCGGGCGGGAGGGCGCCGGTGAGGGCGCGCAGGAGGGTGGTCTTTCCGGCGCCGGAGGGCCCGGTGATGGCGGTGATGCGGCCGGGGGTGAGGGTGAGGCCGGCGTCGGTGAGCAGGTGCGCGCCGTGCAGGGTGATGGACAGTGCGGTGGCGTGGGCGGCAGGGGCGGGGGTGCTCACAGCGGGGTCTCCGGGGTGGGCCGGGCGGGGGCGAGGGCTTCGGCGGCGAGGTTGACGCTGATGGCGAGCAGGCCGATGGCCAGGCAGGGCGCGCCGACGGCCCAGGGGTTGAGGGTGATGCCGGCGGCGTTCTCGCGGATCATCAGTGCCCAGTCGGCTTCCGGGGGCTGGGGTCCGAGCTGGAGGAAGGCGGCGACGGAGACGATGTAGATGCCTTCGACGAAGCGCAGGCCGAACAGGGCGATGACGGTGGAGCGCAGGTTGGGCAGGACCTCGCGCACGGTGAGGTGCCACAGGTTCTCGCCGCCTGCCGCGGCGGCTTCGACGTAGCCGGTGGTGGCGATGGGTGCGGCCGCGGCGGAGACGATCCGTACCGCGTAGGGGATGCCGAGCAGGGTGGCGGCCGCGGCGACGGCCAGGCGTCCGCCGGCGGGCCAGGCCAGCGCGATGAGCATGATGGCGAGGACGGAGGGCAGCAGGATCGTCAGGTCGGCGGCGCGTTCGATCCACCGGCCGAGGGCCGGGCGCAGGGCGGCGATGATGCCGGTGGCGGTGGCGGCCGCGGTGACGATGAGGGCGATGGCCAGGGCAGTGGCGATCAGGGGCGCGCCGCCGCTCAGGAGGCGGCTGAGGACGTCGCGGCCGAGCTGGTCTCCGCCCAGTGGCGCGTCACCGCCCGCTTCGGCGTAGGGGAAGGCGACCGGCGCGTCGATCGGGTGCGGGGCCAGGAGTGGGCCGGCGAGGGCGAGGGCGACGAGCAGCAGGGCCGGAACGGCGGGCAGGAGCACGCGCCCCGCCCGTCAGGTGGGCGCGGGTGCCGCGGGCTTGGTGGGGACGGTCATCGGCGCTCGTCTCCGAGGGCGGTGGTGCGGACGGTGTCGGCGAGGAGCAGGAGCAGGCTGATGGAGGCGCCGGCGGCGGCCACGACTCCGGCGACGAGAGGGGTGTCGCGGTCGGTGATGGCTCCGGCGAGGACGGCGCCGATGCCGGGGTAGTTGAAGAGGGTCTCGACGACGACGGTGCCGCCCAGCAGCATGCCCGCGGAGGTGGCGATGCCGACCGCGACGGCGGGCAGGGCGCCGGGGAGCATGTGGTGGCTGAGGATGCGCCGACGCGGCAGGCCGTCGAGGATCGCGGCCTGGACGTGTGGCAGGGCGGCCTGGTCGGCGAGGGCGCCGCGCACGATGCGGGTGTTCCAGCCGATCTGGGGGACGGCCAGGGAGAGCAGCGGTAGGACGATCATCGTCCACGACTCGGGTCTGCCGTCCGGGCCGGTGATGGTGACGGCGGGCAGCCAGCCGGTCCACTGGGACAGCAGCAGGAGCAGGGCCACGGAGACGACGAACTCCGGCAGGGCGAACGCGGCGGTGGACAGGGCGTCGACGGCGCGGTCGGTGCGTCCGCCCGGGCGCAGAGCGGCCCAGCCGCCGAGGGCGAGGGCGCCGGCGGTGCTGAGGGCGAGGGCGAGGGTGCCGAGCAGGAGGGTGTTGGGGAAGGGGCCGGCCAGGACGTCGGTGACGTGCCGGCCGCGGGCGGTGGTGCCGAGGTCTCCGGTGGGCAGGCCGGTCATCCAGTCCCAGAAGCGTTCGGCGACCGGGCGGTCGAGGCCCATGGCGGTGCGGCGGGCGGCGAGGTCCGCGGCGGTGACGCCCCGGTCGGAGGTCGCGCCGGCGGCGTCGCCCGGCAGCAGTTCGATGGCGGCGAAGACCGCGGCGAGCAGGACGACGAGCAGCACCAGGCGCCGGGCGGCCTGCCGGGCGACCCGGCCCGCACCGGGGAGGATGCGGGCCAGGAGGCTTCGGAACGCCGGCGCGTCCGCGGGGTGAAGGGTGGTCAACGCGCCAGCCAGGTCTTTTCGAGCTGGACGCGGCCGTAGCCGGGGAGCTTGGGCAGGTCGCGGACGGCCGCGCCGGCGAGGTCGATGCCGTCGGCCATGCCCCACAGCAGGTAGCCGGACTTGGCGAACTCGGTCTCCTGGAGCTGGTGCAGCAGCTTGCCGCGCTCGGTGGCGTCGACGGTGCCCATGGCCTTGCGGTAGGTCTCGTCGAAGCTGGGCTCGTTCCAGCCGGACTCGTTCTGGCCGGCGTCGGAGAGCATCGTCTTGGAGGCGAAGAAGACGACGGAGTCGTTGGTGCCCCAGTAGGTGGTGTAGAGGGTGCCCTTGAGCCAGGTGTCGTCCCAGAAGACCTTGGAGTCCTGCTTCACGACGTTGATCTTCACTCCGGCCTCGCGGGCCTGGGTGGCGAACAGGGTCGCGGACTCGGCGAGGCCGGCGATGTCCTCGGTGGTGATCAGGTCGTAGGTCTTGGCGGTGTCGAAGCCTGCGTCGGCGAGCAGTTGCCTGGCCTTGGCGAGGTCGCGGGTGCGCTGGGGGATGTCCTTGGCGAAGGCGGGGTCGCCGGTGCCGAGGATGTCGTTGGCGACGCTGCCGTAGCCGGAGAGGACCTGCTTGACCATGGCGTCGCGGTCGACGGCGAGCTTGAGGGCCTCGCGCACCCGGGCGTCGGCGAACGGGCCGTCGGCGGTGCGCATGACGATGGGCATCGCCATGTCGTTGGGGCGGCGCACGATCTGGACGTCCTTGCGGGCCTCGGCGGTTCGGGCGGCGACGGCGCCGACGTTGGAGGCGACGTCGATCTGTCCGGCGAGCAGGGCGTTGGCCATGGCCTGGGGGCTCTCGAACAGGCGGACCTCGACGGCGTCGAGGAGGACCGTGCCGCCGTACCAGTGGTCGTTGCGCACCAGACGGGCGTTGCCGTCGCGGTACCAGTCGAGCTTGAACGGGCCGGTGCCGGGGGCGCCGGCGATGGCGTCGTCCTTGGTGTCCTTCTTGAGGACGAAGGTGGTCAGGCGGGTGAGCAGCGGCAGGTCGGCGTTGGGGTAGTCGGAGACCAGGACGACGGTCCTGGCGTCCTCGGCCGTGATGCCCTCGGGCTGGATGCCCGGCAGTCGGCTCTTGCCGGCGGGGGTGTTGCGCAGGCGCTTGAGCGACCAGACGACGTCGTCGGCGGTGACAGGGGTTCCGTCGTGGAAGGTGGCGCCGTCGGCGAGGGTGAAGCGCCAGGTCCTGAGGTCGTCCGACGGCTTCCAGGAGGCGGCGAGGCGGGGGGCGGTGTTGGCCGTGGCCCCGGGTATCGCGAGCGTGTCGTAGACCAGGCTGATGATGAGGTAGTCGCTCTCGTTGGCCTGGGTGCCGTGCGGATCGCGGGTGACCGCCGAGGCCTTGCCGAGCGCGCCGACCTTCAACGTGCCTCCTGCGCGGGGCTGCTGGGAGGCCCCGCCGGAGGGGGCGGTGTCCTTGGATCCTCCCGGGCCGCTACCGCAGGCAGCGAGTGCGCCGACCGCCCCGATGCCGGCACCGGCCCACAGCAGCTGTCGTCTGGTGACGCCCACGTTCGATCCTCGTTTCGGGTCGCGCTCGATTTGCTTAGGTTTACCTACCCTAAGTTTCAGCCAGGATGCAAGCCGCCGGGCGGAGCGCAACTCCCTCCGGACCCTGCGCCCCCTACCGCGCAAAGCGGCTCCTGAGCAGGCGAATTGACCCCGCGCGGCACGTGCGCCGCCACCCGAAACTGAGACTACGTAAACGTAGACATCCAGCCGAGTAAGGCTTGCCTTACTTCGGAGTCGTTGTTACGTTCCTGCCTCCGGACCGTTCGAGCCGCCCCGGACCACGCCCCCGCAAAGCTCCCGCCGCCGTCCCGCACCGGCGCGGTGATGCCACCTGCCCGCACCCCGCACTTCCTCTCCCGTCCCCGGAAGGCCCCACCGTGCCCACCTGCCCTGCCCCGGTACGCCGCCTCGACACCGCCGCCGCTGAGGAACTCACCACCACCGCCGCCGAGCTGCTGGCCTTCCACGGCTCGGCGACCAGCCCGGCCCTGCTGGCCGACCTGCCCCTCGCGTGTGCCCGGTTCAGCGAGCCGCTGCGCCGTCAGCTGCGCCCGGTCGGCGCCGCCGACGGCCTGTTCGTCCTGCGCGGCCTGGTCATCGACGACACGGGGCTCGGCCCGACCCCGGGCCACTGGTCGACCGTCGCCGACGCCGGTGCGGTGTGGGACGTCGCCCTGCTGCTCGTCTCCGCCCTGATGGGCACCCCGATCGCCTGGGACGGCCAGCAGGACGGCCGCTTCGTGCACAACATCGTTCCCTCGCCCGGCCACGAGAGCGAGCAGACCGGCGCCTCCAGTGCGGTGCTGCTCACCCCGCACACCGAGGACGCCTTCCACCCCGGGCGGGCGCACCTGCTGCTGCTGTGCTGCATGCGCAACCACGACAGCATCGCCACCACCGCCGCCAGCGTGCGCCTGACCGAGCTCGCGCAGGCCGACCTGGAGCAACTGCGGCGGCCCGTCGCACCGATCCTTCCCGACGACGCCTACGAGCAGGCCCGGAAGTTCGGCGGCCGGCCCGCGCCGGTGCCCACGCTCTTCGACTCGCCCGAAGGCCTGACCATGCGCTACGACCCCGCCTACACCCCGCTGGAGAAGGCCGACCAGGCGTGGCGCGAGGCGTACGAACGCCTGGGCCAGGAGCTGGCCCGGGTATCGGTCGCGGTGAGCCTTGAGCCCGGAGACGTCCTGGTCGTCGACAACGACCTCGTCGTCCACGGCCGCGTCCCCTTCCAGGCCCGCTACGACGGCACCGACCGCTGGCTCAAGCGCGCCTCGGTCCGCGTCGAGGGCCGCCCCACCCGCCCGCTCGCCGAGCACGACGAACACGGCTACGGCCAGGCCGCCCTCACCGCCTGGGCCGCCTGAACCACCACCACCGACGCCGCCTCACCACCTCGAAAGGGCACCGTCATGAACCGGGACGACACCACCTTGCGCGTGCTGTCCACCAGCGACCTCGCCGGCCTGGACATCGCCCTCTCCGATGTCGTCGACACCGTCGAACAGGCCTACCGCACCCTGGCCGCCGGCGAGTCCGACAACCCCCGCAAGCTCACCGTCAAACCCGCCGACGGCCACTCCGTCTCCTACGCCATGCTCGGCCGTGACGGCGTGCGCAACGTCGTCGCGATCAAGACCTCGTACAAGCACGGCCTGCACGAGAGCCGCGACAACCAGCACTACTACACGACGCTGACCATCTACGACGACGTCACCGGCCTGCCCGTGGCGATGATGGACTGCTCCCGCATCGGCTCGCTGCGCACCCCGGCCGTCTCCGCGCTGCTGGCCCGCGAGTGCGCCGCCCCCGGCTCCTCGACCGCGCTGGTCATCGGCACCGGCACCCAGGGGCGCCTCGCGCTGCCGTTCCTGCTCACCACCCTGCCGAAGCTGGAACGGCTGCTGCTGTCCGGCACCCACCCCGACGGCATCGCCGCCGTCCGCGCCGAACTCGCCCGCCACTTCCCCGACCGCGCGATCGAGCTGGTCACCGACCTCAAGGCCGCGGCCCGCGACGCCGACGTCATCGTCGCCACCGCCGGCGCCCACACCCCGGCCGCCGTCGAGGCCGACTGGCTGCGGCCGGGCACGGTGTCGATACTCGTCGGCCACGGCCTCGCGCCCTCCACCCTCCACCGCGCGGACCGGGTGATCGCGACCAGCGAGGCCCAGATGCACGTCACCGGCACCGACATGGCGGACACCGACGGCAACCTCCCCGCCGTCGACCTGGAGCTGCCCGTCGTCATCTCCGGCGTCTCCAAGGCCCGTACCGCCCCCGAGCAGCGGATCTTCGCCTACAACAGCGGACTCGTCGTCACCGACATCGCCCTCGGCCACCGCTTCGCCCAGCTCGCCACCGACCAGGACCTCGGAACCGAGGTGGCCCTGTGGCGCTGACCCTGCCCGCACACCCCGACCCGCTCGCCGACCGCCTCCACACCAGCGGCCTGCTCCACGAACTCGCCCACGGCCTCGGCGGCCCCTTCCACTACCTGCTGCCCGAACGCTTCGACGCCAACCTGGCCGACTTCCGCGCCGCCCTCACCGAGGCCGGCGTCGAAGGCCGCGTCCACTACGCCAAGAAGGCCAACAAGGCCGCGGTGTTCATCGACCGCTGCGCCGCCGCGGGCGCGGGCGTCGACGTCGCCTCCCTCGGCGAGCTGCGCGAGGCACTGGGGTACGGGGTGCGCGGCGAGGACCTCGTCGTCACCGGCCCCGCCAAGTCCGGGCAACTGCTGGACGTAGCCGTCCGGCAGGGCGCGCTGATCGCCGTCGACGCCCTCGACGAACTGGAACGGCTCCTCGCCCTCGCGGGCCACCGGCCCGCGCGGGTGCTCCTGCGCCGCCACCCACCCTCCCAGCGCCGCAGCCGCTTCGGCCTCGACGACGCCCAACTGCACGAGGCACTACAGCGGTGCGCCGACGCCGGCGACGCCGTCCGGATGGAGGGATTCAGCTTCCACCTCTCCGGCTACGAGATCCAGGAACGCGCCGACCTCGCCGGCGAGCTCGTCGGACTCTCCCTTGAGGCCCGGGCGCTGGGCCTGCAGGCGGACCGGATCAGCATCGGCGGCGGCTTCCCCGTCGACTACGTCCCGGCCGACGCCTGGGACACCTTCCTCGCCGAGAACGACCCGGAGCACTACCACGGCCACAAGGCCTTCACCACGGGCGACTTCTACCCCTACCACTCCCCCGTCGCGGGCGCCGACGCGCTGCGCGCGATCCTCGCCACCCACCCGGGCGGATCAGGGGCGAGCCTGGCCGAGCGCCTGCGCCAGGCCGGGGTGATGCTGCTGCTGGAGCCCGGCCGCGCCCTGCTCGACCGGGCCGGATCCTCGGTCTTCCGCGTCCAGGGCGTCAAGGACCGCACCGGGTACGGCATCGTCACCGTCGACGGCACCAGCCTCAGCCTGTCCGAGCAGTGGTTCAACAGCGAGTACCTGCCCGAGCCCGCCCTGCTGCCCCGAGGGGACCGCGAGGACGGCCCGTACGAAGCCTGCGTGGGCGGCGCCAGCTGCCTGGACTCCGACCTGCTGACCTGGCGGAGGATCCGCTTCCCCACCCGGCCCCGGTTCGGCGACCTCCTCGTCTACCCCAACACCGCCGGCTACCAGATGGACTCCAACGAATCCCCCTTCCACGAGCTGCCGCTGCCGCCGAAGGTCGTCATCGACCACCCCGACGCGAACGGCCGGCCCCGCTGGCGTCTCGACCGCCGACCCGCCGGTTGACCCGCCCGCCCGCCACGCCCGACCGCCACGCCTGCCCCGTCCGCACTGCCCCACGGAGCCACACGCCATGACCGACGCCCTGACCCGCCCCCCGGTGGTCAGCCGGATCTCCGACCTCATCGGCTACACCCCGCTGTTCGAACTCGCCCGGGCCGACAACGGCGCCCGCCTGCTGCTGAAGCTGGAGATGTTCAACCCCACCGGCAGCGCGAAGATCCGTATGGCCCGTCAGATGGTCCTCGACGCCGAACAGCGCGGCGAACTGCGCGAGGGCGGCCACATCATCGAGTCCACCTCCGGCAACACCGGCCTCGGCCTGGCCGTCGTCGCCGCCGAACGCGGCTACCGCTTCACCGCCGTCGTCGACAACCACGCCGCCACCGACAAACTGCGCGGCATGAAGGCCATGGGCACCGAACTGGTCTACGTCGACGCCGACACTGACGGCGAGGAACTCCACACCGCCGCCCGCGAGGAACTCGCCGAGGACATGGCCCGCGGCAAGGACAACACCTTCTTCACCGAGCAGCACAACAACCCCAGCAACGCCGTCGGCTACTACGCCGTCGGCCGCGAGATCGCCCAGGCCCTCGACAACCGCGTCGACGTGCTCATCGGCGCCGTCGGAACCGGCGGCGGACTGTGCGGCACCGCCCGGGAGCTGAAGAAGAGCGTCCCGGACGTCGCCGTCGTCGGCGTCGAACCCAAGGGTTCCATCGCCTTCGGCCCTCCCGCCCACGACTACTACCAGTCCGGCACCGGCACCCCCGAAGGCGCCACCATCGGGCTGCTCGTCGACTACGACCTCATCGACGAAGGCGTCAAGGTCGGTGACGTCGAGGCCTTCGCCACCGCCCGCGTCGTCGCCCGCCGCACCGGCCTGCTCATCGGCGGCTCCGCCGGCGGCGTCGTGCACGAGGCGCTGGACCGGCTGCCCCGGCTCGCCCCCGACACCGTTATGGTCGCCTTCATCAACGACGGCGGTGAGAAGTACATGGACACCGTCTTCAACGACGACTGGATGACCGCCCGTGGCCTCCTCGTCCCCGAGGTCGAAGCCGGGATCGACGAGGTCCTCACCAAACTCCGCAGGAACTGAGCCTCACCATGCAGCAGTTGACCACCCTCGCCCGCGACGGCCGCGCCCTCGCCGCCCTCGCCGTCCCGCTCGCCCTCACCCAGCTCGCCCAGGTCGCCCTCACCACCACCGACACCATCATGATGGGCGCCCTCGGCACCGAGGCCCTCGCCGCCGGCGGCCTCGCCCTGGTCATCTTCAACCAGCTGCGCACCATGGGCGTCGGCCTCGTCACCTCCGTCGGCAACCAGGTCGCGGCCGCCGCAGCCCGCGCCGAGAAGTCCGGTGAGGCCGGAGACGGCGACGAGGTACGCGGCCTGGTGAGGGCGGCCATGGCCGTCGCCACCCTCGCCGGCCTCGCGGGCGCCGTCCTCATGGTCCTCATCGGGCAGGCCGCCACCCTCCTCGGCCAGGACGCCGACGTCGCCCACCGCGCCCAGGGCATGCTCGCCGCCCTGGCACCCGGCCTGGTGCCCTGCCTCTGGTTCCAGGCGATCCGCCAGTTCACCGTCGGCATGCGCCGCCCCCAGGCCCTGCTGCGCATAACCATCGCCTCCGTGGCGATCAACGCCGCCCTCAACTGGGCCTTCATCCACGGCACCTGGGGCCTGCCCGAGCTCGGCCTCACCGGCATCGGAGTGGCCACCAGCAGCGTCTACCTGCTCTCCTTCCTCGCCCTCTACGCCTCCGCCCGCCGCGACCCCCGGCTGGCACCACTGCTCAGCCTGGACTTCTGGCGTGCCGACCCGCCCACCGTGCGGCGCCTGCTCGGCCTCGGCACCCCGATCGCCGCCACCTACGGCTCCGAAGCCGGCTTCTTCTCCGTCACCGCCCTGCTCGCCGGCAGCTTCGGCGCCGCCGCCCTCGCCGCCCACACCGCCGTCAACCAGCTCATCTACATCGTCTTCCAGGTCGCCGTCGGCCTCTCCCACGCCGCCTCCATCAACGTCAGCCGCGAACTCGCCCTCGGCGAGTACGCGGCCGCCCGACGGATCAAGAACACCGCCCTCGCGTGCGGCGCCGTCGTCACCACCCTGGTCGGCATCGCCTATCTCGCCGTCCCCGACCTCGTCCTGCGGCCCTACTTCGACGCCGGCACGGCCGCCGACCAGCAAGGCCTGCACATCGCCACCAGCCTCCTCGCCGTCGTCGCCGTCCTCCAGTTCTTCGACTGCGCGCAGAACATCGGCGTCGGCCTGCTGCGCGGCCTCGACGACACCAAGAGCGGCTTCCGCATCACCCTCATCGGCTACTGGCTCGTCGGCCTGCCCGCCGCCTGGCTCCTCGCCTACCCACTCGGCGGCGAGACCCGCGGCCTGTGGCTCGGCCTGCTCATCGGCCTTGCCACCACCGCCGTCCTGCTGCTGCGCCGCTACGGCCTCGCCCTCACCGCCAAGGCAGCCGGCGTCCACGAGCCGGCCATCACCGGCTGAATCGCGGCTGGTCCAGACACAGTGGAGCCGGACCGGAGGAGGGCTTCACGCGCGACATGCGCCAGGTCCCGGCCGGCAGCATCCGGCCGGGCGAGATCCCGGAGGCCGCCGCGCTGCGGGAAGCCCGGGAGGAAACCGGACAAGAGAGGCAGCCGATGCACCGCACCACCGAACCGCACCATCCGACCGACCAGCGGCACCGGTGCCATCCAGAGCTCCACCCTCGACCCCCGTCTCCGCCCTGGCGATGGTCTTCAAGCTCGTCGAGTCCGCCAGAATGACCCCCGGCTGGCGGGCCGTGAATGCACCGTCTCGTTGTCCTCGTCCCGCGCCGGGGCCCGCTTCGAACGCGGCAGACTCATTGAACGGCCGAAGACGACCGCGGCGTGAATAAAGTGGCGGACCTGCCCCGAAGTTCGAGAGCATCCGGTCATGTTGGACGGCATGGCAGGACAGGGCCTTCCGGTCGGCTTCGGGTTCCGGCCGTATCGTGGCGACGAAGACCACGGCGCCATGGCTGCGGTGCGGCTGGGATGTGTGGAACGGGACCGGATCGATGTCCATTCGGTTGTGGAAGGGCTCCCGACCGCGGCCGAGATCGCCGAAGCTTCCGCCAAGGTGGAGGAGCCGTCCGAGAACCAGATCCTGGTGGTGCTCGACGGCCGCGTCGTCGGCTACTCGACGATCCGGTGGTGGCAGGAGCGCGACGATACGTGGCTGTACCTGCACCGCGGCTATCTCTTGCCCGCACATCGCAGCCAGGGCATCGGCTCAGCCATGCTGAACTGGGCCGAAGAGCGGATCCGCCGGCTCGTCGACCAGCACGGAACGGCGCGGACGGCAGTGATCGGCGCGAACGCCATGGCCTCCGAGCAGGACGCCACGGCGCTGCTGCGCGCAGCCGGCTACCGACGTGTCTTCAGCCTGGTCGAGCTGGAGCTGGGCGATCTGCAGCAGGTGCCCGACCCGGGCAGCGAACTGCCGGCCGGGATACGGACGGGGCCGATCGGCACGAGCCACTACCGTGCAGCCTGGAGGACGGTCGTCGATTCGTACGCGGACACAGGCTTCACTCGGAGATGGCCTTTCCAGGACTTCGTCGACACCGCCGACCCGGCATGCTGGAGGGCCGCCTGGAAGGGGCAGGACCTGGTCGGCGTCGCCCTCTGCTCCATCCGCCGTCACGACCGCACCGTGGGCGAGGTGGAAGAGCTGAGTGTCCGGACGGACCGGCGACGCCTCGGAATCGGCCGGGTCCTCCTGCTGGACGGGCTGCGGAGCCTTCGCGAGCAGGGCGCAACGACCGCCCGGCTGTTCACGGGCACGGAAAACCCGCACCGGTCCTACGACCTCTACGAGAGTGTCGGGTTCCGGCGGCGGAACGAGTACGTCCGCTACCGCAAGCCGCTTGCTTGATCGCCCGGCCGTCAGGTTGTCCGGTCATTCACAGGATTCGACAATGGCTCCACTTCATCTTCGACACGGCGTGCGGCGTTGAGCGTGTCTTCGCCGACCGGCTTCTTGGCGTACGCGGCACCTCGCAGCCCAGCTGGGCACCGACAGTCGACAACTGAGGTGGTGCCGCCGACGCGTCGGACCGTTGCCGTCCGACGTCCGCCGGTTCAGCGAGGGCGGGGTGCCGCTCGTCCTGCTGATGCACTTCCGGGGCAACCTCGACAACTGGGACCCGGCGCTGGTCGACGCCCTGGCCCGGGGCCGGCGCGTCATCGCCTTCGACAACGCCGGTGTCGGCGGTACCAGCGGCACTACGCCGGGCACCGTCGCGCAGATGGCCGTGGACGCCCTCGCCTTCCTCGACGCCCTGGAGCTGACCCGGGTCGACCTCCTCGGCTTCTCCCTGGGCTCCTTCGTGGCCCCGCACGTGAACCACCCGCCCCATCGCCCCCGTTGACAGGAGAAGCCATGTCCTCCTCCACCACCACCACCGGCCTCGGCTACGACGTGTACGTCGCCGACCCGCTGCCGATGCACGGGCCCGGGCCGCTGCCCGACGGACGGCCCCGTGCCTTCCAGCCCCTCGCGGTCACCCTCGTCCACGGCCGGCACGACGCCGTGCTCGTCGACCCGCCGCTGACCCGCGAGCAGGCCCGGGACGTCGGCGACTGGGTCGAGGCGAGCGGCAAGCACCTCACCCACATCGTCGCCACCCACGGACACGGCGACCACTGGTTCACCGCCGGCCAGCTCGCCGAACGCTTCGGCGCCCAGGTGGTCACCACCGCCGGCGCCATCCGCCAGATGCACACCAACGTCCACGCCCGCGAGGTGCTCTGGGACGCGATCTGGCCCGGCCGGATCCCATCCTCCCCCGTCACCGCCGTCACGGCGCCCGGCGACCGCTCCCCCGTCCGGCGCTCCCCGGAGAGGGGAAGGCAGTGATGGCGTCGGTCTCGTCCGCGCTGAGGCGGATGTGCATGGTTGGGGGGATCCCACTCCAGGTGCCGGGCGCCGGTCATGGCGGGGATGGGCAGCGTCCGTGGGCCGAGGGCCGACCGCCGTACGGGGGCAGGCTGCCGCGGTGCGGCGTTGTGCCCGGCGGCGATCGCATTTTTGTGCTGCACAGTGACGGCTGCGCTGTCGAGTATGCGGAGTTGCGTCGAATGCCGGCTGAATCGCGAACGCCCCGCGCCGTCGGCCCTTCCCCGGTGCCCGCCCCGGACAGCGCATCTCCGCCGCCACACTCGGCGGCCGCGTTGCCGCCCAGCACGTCCCCGTCCGGCCGGGGCCGTGCCACCGCGCTGATCGCTCTCGCCCAGGACCTGCCCCCGGCCGTCCTGGGGACCGGGTTCGGCCTGCAGCCGGCCACCGCGGCCGGCCAGCGTTGCGGGCGGCGGGGACAGTGCCCGCGCGGGCGGTGGGGAGCCTGCGGGTTTCGGCCGCCGCGCCTGGCGGCGGCCGGGTCACCCCGCCCGCCGCCGGATTATCACCGCAGGTCAGCGCCGCAGACCGCGGTCCAGTGCGGCGATCAGCGAGCCCTGGGCGTCGTCCCCGTCCAGGGACCAGACCATCACACCGCCGAGCTCGTTCAGCCGGGCGTAGCGGGCCTTCTGGGCGGCGGTGGCCGGGTTGTCGTACGTCCAGAACTCGGTGCCGTCGTACTTCCAGGCCGCGCCGTACTGGCGGTCGGTGTGCACGGCGCCCGGAAGGTCCTTGATGGCCTTGTAGGGCAGCTGGCCGCCGCCGCGCGGGGACATGCCGGTGGCGGGCTGGTAGAGGCCGTGCTTCGCACCGGCGGGCACTCCCGTCCAGCCGTAGCCCCAGGACGGCACCCCGAGCACCGCCTTGCGGGCCGGCAGGCCGCCGGCCAGATAGTGCTGCACCACCCGGTCCGCGCTGTAGCTGTTGCCGGGGCCGGAGGGGTCGGCCGGGTCGGTGTAGAGGTTGGCCTGGTGGTTGGTCGGGCCCTGCGGCTCCCAGGAGCCGTGCATGGTGTAGGTCATCAGGTTCAGGTAGTCCACGTGGCGGGCGACCTTCTTCAGCTCCAGCCGGTCCGCGATGTCGGTGTTGGCGGCGACGGCGGCCGTCAGCAGGTGGCGCCCACGCCCGCCGTTGCCCAGCGCGTCCAGCTGCCGCCGGAACTCGGCCAGCAGCAGGGTGAAGTTGCGGCCGTCCTCGGGGCGCACCGAGTTGTCCGGCAGACCGTCGCCGCCCGGGTGCTCCCAGTCGAGGTCGATGCCGTCGAAGACGCCCGCACCGCTGCCCGGGCCGCCCTCCGGCGAGCCCAGCTGCGGCAGGTTGCCCTTGATGTAGAGGTCGACGCAGGAGGCCACGAACTTCTTGCGGGCGGCGTCGGTGGCGGCCACGTCCGAGAAGTACTTGGACCAGCCCCAGCCGCCGATCGAGATGACGGCCTTCAGGTGGGGGTTCTTGGCCTTCAGCTTCCGCAGCTGGTTGAAGCTGCCCTTCAGCGGCTGGTCCTCGGTGTCGGCGACGCCGTCCACCGAATCCGCCGCGGCGATCGGGCGCTGGTAGTCGGCCCAGGCGTCGGCCTGGTCGGCCAGGTTGTCCTCGAAGCAGGTGCCCTCGGGGGAGATGTTGCCGAAGGCGTAGTTGATCACGGTCAGCTTCGCCGCCTGGCCCGAGTCCTGGACCTTCTTGGCGGAGAAGCCGCTGTAGGCACTCCACGCGGTGAAGTAGGCCACCCGGTGGCCGGGCAGCCGGCGGCTGTCGTCGTCATCGGCGTGAGCGGTCGCGGGACCCGCGACGAGCGAGGCGAGCAGAGCCGTCGCCAGGAACGCGGAGGTGCGTCTGAACATGCTGGTGGCCTTGTCCGAGTGGGGTCAGATGGTCTGTACCAATCGCGAGTAGAGATCTAGTCCATGCCGGGGGCGCGCACAAGAGGGTCCGATCACGCGAAGTGGCCCAGCCCTCCCGGGAACTGGTGGGTCATCAGTTGATCAGGCGGCGCAGCACGCGGTGGAGAACGCGTGACGCGATTCTCACCGGCCAGGTGGCAGCGGTCTGCTGACACAGTGGCAGCCGCCGAGCCCTACCGGCCGGCCGGGCGGGCAACCACTGGCCGCCGATGAGGCCTGCGGGACGGACCGGCGCGGGAGCGGCGCTCGCCGGCCGGAGCCTGCGACCGAGAACCGGGAAGGGCTCGGACGCCGGCAGCTGTGACGCCGGCGTCCGAGCCCTCGAACAGCGCGGTACGTCTGGTGGTACGTGCGGTCAATCGATGACGAACGGGTTGGTCTCCACGACGCACCCTGCTCCGATCACCACACGCACCGGCGTGACGGGGTCGAGAAGGCCGACGGCGCTGACCGAGTTGGTGCAGTACACCTGGGACGGGGACTTCTCGTTGCTGCGGAGCACGACCGGGCCGTACCCGGGGTAGTCATGGACGGGACCGTCCGGGTAGACCCGAATGGCCTGGTCACATCCGTATCCGGCATGGTCAGGCGTCTCGGTCATCCCCAGCCTCCTGGCAACCTCGTAGAGCTGGTCGACCGGTACGTCGACCGGCGGGTGCGCCAGGTCGACCGTACCTCTGCTGCACGCCAGCGCCGGCGTGTCGGCGGGGGAGGTCGGGAAGGCCGCGGCCGGGGACGGCAGAGCCAGGACAACAGCCATGGCGACCAGGGCGGCCGCAAGGGGCTTCTTCATGCCTCTGACGATTACCGGCATGGATCCGGCAGACACGGCGTCCGTGAAGCCCCCCGCACAATTCACCCTCTACGGCGTGCCGGCCGAGTCCGCAGTCGCGCGTCCACTCGGCTGAGCTTCAAACGTTCGGGCGCGCCCGTTCGGCAACACCGCACGGGTGCCGGATCGGACCGGCCTGAACCATCGCCGGTAGCATCGAATCACTCCAGGCGTGCTCTTCCTCCTCAAAGGAGGGGAGCATGGGCGACCGTTCTCAACCGCGGCAGGACAACCTGGCAATTTCGGCCGTGTCGGGCTGGAGCCTTTCCGCCGGCTGGGATGAGTGGGATAGCCAGAAACGGAACTCTTCTTTCCACTTACCACTCTCAACGTACTTCACCAGGGCGTCACGAAGGCGTGTGCAATCCTTGCCGTACCCCTTAGGCAGGGCGATTCCGTATTGGCTGCGACTACCGATCTCGAGACCCGGGACAACCGCGAGTTCAACGTTCTCCAGCGTAAATGCAGAGAGCGGCAAAATGCCTCCGGTAGTCGCATCGGCGCGCCCACCCTTCAGGGCTTCGATACAGGAAGAGAAGTCCGACTCCTCCAGCATGCGGATTGGTTCAGATGTTACGCTCGCAATGGTTTCTTTCGCCGTTGAACCCGCCGGCATGCAGACCGTCTTGCCTTTGAGGTCGGCTATCGTCCGGATCTGCGCCATGTCCTCACCTCGGACCAATATGCCCAGCACATCGGAAGCGACAGGCCCCACGAATTCGACATGTTCCATGCGCTCCGACGTGATGGTGAGAGCGGCATTCAGGTCGACCTCATGGCGCTCCACAGATGAAAGTCGATCTAGCATCGGGACCTCGACGCGGGTCGGTCTCGATTTGATGTTCGCCTCTTCCAGCACCCCCTTTACCGTCTCCATGGCGAAGGCCGAGAATCTTCCCCACGCGGGGATTGGGAAGAGGGATTTGTCTGTGTTGGTCTCCAGCCCGACCCGCACACTGTCGCCACTGAAAAGGCTTGGACTGGCATGCGGGCCGCCCCACAGTTGATTCCCCAATACCGCCATGGCGGACAGCACTGCTACGGCCGGGACGGTTCTCCATGCCCATTTTCGGCGGATGGAGGCTGGAGTTGCTGTTGAGCTATTGTCCGCGCCAGTCGATGTCTGCGCGTCAGGCGTGGATGGTGCCTCCGGCTCTCTGGCTGGCCCTCGGACGAGGGAGAGTCTTCCTACGGCGCCGACGGAGCGCCGCTGCGGGCGGGGGAGCCCGAGCCCGGCCAGCTCTTGGTCGATGTGGTGGTGTACCTCGTCCAGGGTGAGTGGGCCGGGAACTGTCAGGGCTTGGAGCATCGACCCGGTGAACGACGTGTGGGCGGCGTCGGGCGGCGCGTGGGAGGGGGCGGTGGCCGTGGTGGAAGTCAGGGTGTAGGTACCAGTCAGATTCAGCTGCCCCAAGGTAAGTCCACTTGGTCCGGCCATGGCGGAGATCGCCTTGCCGGCAAAGCAGCAATCCAACACGAGTACCCGGGCCTTGGCGCGAGCTCCACCGACCATCCGTTTCACAAGGTCGAGATGGATCGCAGACCAGCTGACGTTCTGGTTGTCGGTTCCGGTGAGGGCGAAGTGGAGCATCCCGGCTTCGTCGAGCAGGCCGTGTCCGCAGTAGTAGACGAGCAACAGGTCCTCGGCCTCCCGAACGGCTTGGGACAGCGCGGTGCCGACGGTGGCCTGGTCCTTCGGGTCGGCCACCACCAAGCAGTGTTCGGGCGCGAGCGCACCATGAACCGGGTCGGTGAGGGTTCGCCGCAGCGCGTCCAGGTTTGCCTGCACGGCGGGGATGTCAGGCAACTCGGGGTCGCGGAACGTACCAGCCCCGATGAGTACCGCCCGGCTCGTCGCACGCTCCGGGAAACGTGGGCCAGTCACCGAGACTGTGACCCTGGCGCCGGAAACTGTTCCGCGATCTCCCGCAGGAGTGCCTGCGGGTCGGCTGCGCGCCGAACGTCCACCTCGATCCGACGCCCGTCCTCAGCACTGATCGTGATTTTGATGTCGGTGCCGCGAGAGGTGAGCCGGGAGCACACCGATTGGATGAGCACGGCCAGGATGCCGCCGGAGCCGAGGGTCACCGTCAGCAGTTCCATGGCGGAACCCATGTGGCCAGGGAGGGGAGGCTGTCGCTGGAGCCGCACCCGGCCGCGCAGATCATCCTCAGAAGCCAGCCAGTCGCGCAGCGCGACCACGTGCGGCTCGGCTCCCGACTCCCCCAAACCCTCGAAAGCCACTCTCAGTTCCACTCCAGCGGGCATTCCTGGCACCGCAACCCCCCTAAAATTGATGGCACTTGACCGAGTCGTCATGGCACGCAGGAGTCGCGCCGGCCCCAAGATACTCCACCTCCCAGGTCCCGTCCGCCGCCCATGTCCACAACCGGTTCTGGACGCCCTTCCGCGACCCGAACTCCGGTGGCACTGCCATCCACGGCGCCGCCGTACGGTACGTCGACGCCCGCATCGAAGTACCCGCTGGTGATCACGCCATCGCCCGCCCCTCCTCGGCGTCCGGTCCGGCAACAACGACTCTGTCCGCGCCCACGGCGCATCGGTCAACGACACACCAACCAACAATCAGATGATCCTCAGGGGGCGGCCTAGCCTGGCCGGGCTCCCGCCGTGGACTCCGGCCAATGCTCCCTGGCCGACGGCCTACTCTCTCGGGGCGCGGTGGAGGTTGAAGGTGCGACTGCGTCTGGGGTGGGAGATCGGCCAGTCCGCGGCTTCGTCCACGCTCCGCAGGGTGCGCGCGGCCTGTCGGGATCGGGGTGGCTGGTCCACCCGCAGTCGTACCCGTCCGACACCTCGACGTGGCTGATGCCGTGCTCGCAGGCGACGGCGAGCGCGCCGGCCACCGGTCGGCGGGAAGGAACTTGGTCGCCGTTCCGTCGACGCTGACCTACGCCTTGTACGGGGTCACCGACGGCAGACCGTAGTCGTTGGGCACCGCGGTGACCTCGGACAGGGTGAGGGTACGGGTCGGGGTGGTGGACGGGTTGACGGAGCGGTAGTACGCGGCCCGGTAGGCGTTGTTACGGGCCAGCTGGGAGAACGCGCGCTTGGAGGTGAGAACCATCTCCGGCTCGGGGGCGCCGAGGTCATCCAGGTGTGCTGGAGCCTGCCGAGTTCGTCGGCGAGCGGGTCCGAGGTCGGGTCGGACCATGGCTTCGGCGCCATCGGCATGTTCCCGGAGGGAACGCCGAAGTCCACCTCGATGCTCAGGCCGTTCTCGGCGGCCGCGTCAAGGGTGAAGCGGCCGTCCAGCAGGACGTCGCCGGCGGCGAGTTCGAGGCGGGAACGGATCGCCTCGATGTGCCGCTCGGCATCATCGAACAGCAACTCGACCAGCCGGTCCTGGTCGGCGCCGTGCGACTGCTCCAGCAGGATCTGCTGCTGCTCGCCGACGATGAGCTTCTGTCCCAGGGCAGGCAGCAGACCCTCGCGGGTGTCTCCCACGCGGTCCGCTCGGCCAACTCCACACTGGCGTCGAAGGCGCGATACTTCGCGGTGTTGACCCGGTGGCCGTTGCTCTTGATACGCGCGCCGTGCACCCATTGATGGTGCACGGCGCTGCGGCTGTCCGGCAGCGTGTCGCGGCGCGGCGTGGACCTGACGCCTGGCGGTGAGGAAGTAGGACACCGATACCGGCCGCCGGCAATCCGAGCGGCCCCGGCCCTGTCCTGATCAGCCGGTCGGCGCCGCCTGGTGGGGCCCTTCGCCGAGCACCAACCGCCGGAGGCCCTGCCCCTCTCCTCCGCAATCAAATTCAAGCTGATGAGTCATCAGAAGAGTCAGCAACAGGTCAGCATCGATACGGGCAAACCTTGCGACAGACGCGTGGACCTGAGAATCAACAGGCCCTGCACTTTGCCTCCCAAGGGGGCGAGTACGCGAAGCGGAAATCGTTCTGCCATGGACCTTCAGATGCCCACACAGTCCTGTCGGCAACGGCGAGCACGAAGGCGACCATCGATTCATCTTCGCAGCTCAGCGCACCCGTCCACGGGCCTTCAGGGGGATGTCGGGGAGGGCCGGGGCGTGGAGGCGGGCGCCGTCGTAGCCGTGGACCTGGCCGAAGCGGGTGCCCTGCTCCCAGTCGTTGCGGGCCTGGAGGATCTCGTCGCCGGATCGGCCGATGAAGTTCCACCACATGACGAGCTTCTCGTCGAAGGGTTCGCCGCCGAGGAGGAGGAAGGTGGCGTCGGTGGGGGCGTGGAGGGGGAGGTGGGGGCGGCCGGTGCCGAGGTAGAGCATGGAGCCCGGGTCGAGGCGGACGCCGTCGACGTCGGTCTGGCCGGACATGGTGAGGACGGCGTACTCGAAGTCGGGGTTCAGGGGGAGGTCGAGGGTGGTGCCGGCGGTGAGGGTGAGGTCGGCGCCGACGAGGGGGGTGTGGGTGGTGCCGGGGGAGGTGGTGCCGTCGAGGGTGCCGAGGATGACGGTGGCGGTGAGGCCGGGGGCGGTGACGGTGGGCAGGTCGGGGTGGTGCTCGAAGGCGGGGGCGCGGTGGCGGTGGGCGTCGGGGAGGGCGACCCAGAGCTGGGCGCCGTGAAGGTAGCGGGCGTGGGGGCGGGGGGACTCCTCGGAGTGGGAGATCGCCCGGCCGGAGGTCATCAGGCCCAGCTCGCGCGGGCGCACGGTCTGCAGGCTGCCGAGGCTGTC